>NZ_BAAHWV010000021.1:0-56876 GCF_054601255.1 Viscerimonas tarda
AATCCGACAGAATGGTTGACCGATGTCCTGAATCGTATCAATGAACACAAAGTAAACGAACTAGCCGATTTGCTCCCTATGAACTGGGCGGAAAAAAATCCGCAAGGGTAGATTGCCGAATGCTTACCTTTTACCGGTAGCCCTTCCGGACTTGGTATCCCAAAGGGATACCGGAACACTTACTTTGGCACTGAATTGTACCATTGATTTACCGATGCGGATACGCCCCAGAACGGGAACTGTTCCGTCTTGTTTCTCCTCATTTCGTTTGAGGTAGAAACTTACTTTTACTTCTGTCATAATTAACTCTTTTACAGATTACAAAATTAACTGTTATAGAGCTAATCAACGTTACGCAAGAAATTGTGATTCAGTGAATAATAAACCGGTTTCAGGCAAAAAGCCTACATAACACCGGCACTATCCGCAATGTATGTCGAAACCTTTCTTCTTTCATGGGAAATCCGCTTTTTGAATACATCTACTGATAAAGAAACTGGTAACGCATTCGTAACGGAAAGTCTTCCGAAATACACAATATTTTGCTTTTTTACTACTTGCAGCGGAGAGAAGATTACTGAAGTTAGCACCAATGGATCAGCCATTTACGCCATTTTATCCGTTTTTGCTTTTTCGGTGCATAGTTTGGTAACGGAACGCTGTCCGTTTTTGGCTTTTTGATGACTTCGGGATGGAACAGGATAAAAAGCAAAAAGCCCGTAAAATGCTAATTTTACAGGCTTTTTGTATTGTTTGTCGCTTGATTGGCAGCGACTTGGCGGTATGGACGGAATATGAACTATCCTCTCAACCGTCAATAAGCCAATATCTTAACAAAGTCCGAAAATCCAGTCCCACAATTTATCCCAAAATCAGACTTCTGTGATTCTCAGCCTTTTGCATTGTTTCAATGAGCGATGGGACAAAGGTAAGGAATGTTTGGGAAATGAGCAAATTTTATCCGACATTTATCCGACATATCCAACATTTACCCGACATTATTGAGTTCATATTTAGCATCTTTATTTGTTCCTGTTTTTATAAAAACGATATTTTCAATTAATGCTTTAATATCTCGCAAAGCTGTTTGTTCTGTTACATTATTGATTTCCTGATATTCACTGTTAGTAATCTTTCCTTTTTCTTTTACATACAAAACGGCTTTTATTTGCCTGTCGTTCAGCCCTAATTTTTGCAGTTGTTCTTCCGTAAATCTGTCTTTGAAAAGCTTAACCATAAAACCGCCCATATCTTCTTCGAGGGTAGGTGTTGGCAATCCTGCCGCTTTACAGGAATTTACAATCTTCATAATTCCACTGCCCCAAGAATCAATGTAACTGCCTTTGAAACACGCCTCTGCAAGTATCGGGTTACGAGGAAATGAGGAGTGCGATTTTGAAAGTTTGTCAAGCGTTATGCCTTCGGGTAAAGTACCGTGATTCCAAAGTTGTAGTTTGTGGTCATAAACACGAAGTTGCGTTGGCGCACCCATATAATTGCGGTGTATCAGGGCGTTAAGCAGCATTTCGCGCAGTGCAGGCACAGGATATTCAAGCGTTTCAACGCGATTCATTCCTTCAAAAGAAATATTTTTGATAAGGAATTTGTAATCGAGTGTGCGTAAAACTTTTTCTAACACTTCAATAACATTGCCTTCTTCTACTTCTTGGAAACGAATTGTAAAATCGTCATCTTCAAACTTGCCGATTTTGACAAAGGTGTTTGGATAAAACTTGCCGGGATCTTTGCCAAAAAGTACGATTGCAGCGCGTTTAAGTTTGCCGTTTTCTGCCAATCGCAGTTTTTCCAAAAGTTCTTCCGTTGTAAGTCCGTCTGCATCGGGCAAACGACCACCTGTTTCGGCTTTTCGCAGATATTTTTTGATTGTATTTTCGTCAATATCTGCTATTGTGGCTCTCTCTTCCGGCATATTATCCCAAGTTTGACCTGCCTTTTTCAACAAAAACTCGCTCAACGCTACGCCTGTGAGTTCCTGTTTTACGCTGCCACTGCGGTAATAATACCTGCCGCGCAGGGAAATAGGCACGGAATAGGACTGCACAACGATTTCAATGTAGTACAGTTCGCCGTCCTGCAAAAGATTGACTTCGGCGGTAATCCCCATATTATTTTTGATTTTGTTGGGAATTTCTTCCATCAGCGTTTTTTGGTCGGGCAAGCCGACAACGGTGGCGGCATCGTTCATCCCGATATTGATTTTGCCGCCTTGCGCATTGGCAAAGCCGCATACCCATTTCAAGTAATCATCGTGCCAACTGCTTTTGTATTCTATGTTTTGTTGTTCGGGCATAAATAATATTTTGTTTTTTATTGTTTTTTTCTTCCTTACAAAATCACATTATTCTTTTTCGTTTCAGGGCAATAGTCGGATTTTTGTCGTACTCCTGTTTGAGTTTATATAAATCCGTTCCCTCTTTAACTATTGCATTACGATAATTTGTATAAAATTCAATGAGTTGGTGGCTCTGTGAATTTGTAAATTGCTCTTTAACAGTTTCCGAAAAATCGTTGTCATGTATTGCCTGTATTACTTTTGCTTTTTCGGTTTCGTCAAGTGTTTGCATACAATTGTTGTAACATTTTCGCCAATTATCTGTTGAATGTTCATACTTTTCTTTCAACGATTCAAAGAAATAACGATATAAAATAAAGGTTTCGGGCATTTCCAATAAATCAAAAAATTCTTCTTCTGTATGTCCAAAGGCTTTATAAAAGAATGATTTGCCACGCCCGATTTTACCCTTTGTACTGTTTAATATGGCTTGTACAGCTCGGATATATTTCCTGTTCCAATGCTCGCCGATATAATCGCGGTTGTGGGAATAATCTATTGCATCGCCTGCCTGTTTGATTATGGGGTGGTACTTCATCGGGAAAGAATAAATACTAATTCCTAATTCTTCGCACAAATCAACATTGATTTTTAGGCGGTTGTACAAGTCAATGGGTTTATCTCTAAAATTATACAGAAGATAGTTTGAAAAATCGCGCATACCTGCGGTAGCACTCATTCGGATTGCTTTTTCGTATTGCGGCTGCGTTTTCATATCATCGAAAGCAACGCGCAACGGTCGCACATTGATTTTTGAAAGCAACTGTACTTTTTCTTCGGTAAAAAGCCGTGCATCAACGCCTTGATTAAAATCTACATATCTTTGGCGTGGCGTGGGGTGAAAATGTTTTTGGTAAATATCTTTGATTTCTTCGTATGCGGCAAGCAAATTTTCTTTCTTGGTAGTTAAAAGTTTGTTGATATGATATTTATCGAAAATGATTTTATAAACCTGATACGATTCGTCGCCTTTCAGTTTTTCGTAAAATTCCATTATCAAACTTTGGGCTTTTCGGATATAGGCGCGGTCGTTAATTCCTTTTTGCAGGTTGTCAATAGAAAGTTCCAACAAATCGGGCTGTGTGAATTTGTCGTTTTTGCCAAAACCACAACCAACAATTTCATTGATAATCTTTTCTAAATCATCAGAAGCCAAAATGTTATTGTCCATTAGCAACAAATCTTTCTGGTCGCCGTAGGTTTCTCTAACTAATGAAACACGTTCTTGCAAAGGAATATAAGGGTTGTATATTGGCTCTAATTTAGGAACTGCACAAAAGGCGCATTTACGAATACAGCCGCGAGTAGTGTAACCATAAAAGGCGTTATTCATTGCGTAGTCATATTCGATTTCGTCTAAAATAGAATAATCAAGTGGTAGGTTATCAATTACTTTGTCATCGCCTTTGTCAAGTTGTCCGGGAATACACAAAATTCCCTTGTGAATGTTGCTTGCCTTAATGTCTGCGGCTTTTGCGATTTCTTGGGCTTGCAGGGTTGCTAACACACCGCCAACCGTCAAGTCGCTTGGCTTTTTGACAAGTTTTTTTGCAAAACGGATTGTGTCAATGGTAATGTTCCAATAAAATGTAAAAAGCGTTGTTACCATAACTCTATCAAATTCAGGCTCTTTTTCCCAAAGACCTTTCCAATAATAATTCCTGTATTCTTCCACTTTTGCGGTTAGCAAAATTTCTATTTCAGAATCGGAAAGTTTGAGTTGCTGCAAAAATTCTTTTTTTCGGTAGCGGATAAAATCAATCAAAATGTCTTTTCGTAAAGCCCAATCAATACTGTTATCTAAATTTGCAAGGGCGACAATGCACTTGTCAGCAATCCGTTCTATAACAAACAGCTTTAAGTCGCCTTTATAAAAAATAACCTCGTACCCTAATTGCTTGTGATAGGTTGAAAGTTTCATCAAGCCAATGGGAGGAAACTTGTTTGAGTAGTTAGGCTCTAATAAAAGGACTTTTTTTCTATTTGGTTTAACTTGTGCCATTATCTGCCTAAATCCTTTATTACTTTTGTTGTCAGTTCGTCAATCAGTTTTGTATGTTGAGAGGGGCAATTATCTCTCAAATACTTAAAAGCGCGTCTGACAATAGCAACTTCCTGTTCGGTATATTTTAGTTTTAAGGTGTCGAATTTATCTAATAAGGGTTTGGGTGCGGTGGAAACAGGCGGATCGGCTACGATTGTTCTGCTGTTTGTTGTGGCTGCCGGAATTGGAACAGGCGGATTTTTGATAATATCTTCCAATTTCTTTTTGTAAATCTCAACAACTTTCAGACCTGCTTCCGATTGGGCTTTTGTGCTGTTTGTTGCATTTTCCAATTTCTTTCGCGCTGTTTCCCACTTTTGTTTTACTTCGGGGACATCTTCGTGTTCGGGGACTTGTTGTATTTCTGCTTTTGCTGCGACAATATCCCTTGCGGCTGTTTTCATTTGGTTTGCCAAATGGTATAACTGATACAAGGTATAGAAATAATCTTTTAACAACCCTTGAAAACGCATTGCTTCGGGTGTTGGGGCTAGACCGTCCCGCGCACTGTTTGGTTTCAGTTTCGGGTGAACGGCGTGAACTTCGCCGTAAAAATATTTGTTGCCTCGCGGCTCTCTGTGAAATTGATTTAGATAATTTTTATCGCCAATCAAAATATTGAGTTTCCGCAAACGGAAACCTCTGTTGTTGTCGGAATCGGGTATTGCCTGCGAAAATTCTGTCAAAGCGTACCAACCCCACGCCAACAAACCGAAATCATCATCTTGGATTTTAAAATATTCCAAACCGTTGATTTTATCGCCTGTGCCTGCAATATTTAGTCCGTATTTTTTGCGTATGTCCGTTTCTTCATTTATGGTTAATTGACAATGCCCTACCTGTTTTTGAAGTTCTACATAATCAGTCGGTACGCTTGTTTGAATAAGGTTGTTTTTGAAAACAAATTGATAATCAATAGGGGCAATCTCTTTTAAATATTCTGAAATGATTTGAGAATTAAGTAATTCAGGGTATTCGGGGCGGACTTCATCAAGCGTTACAATAAAATAATGTTTGCTTTCTTCTTCATCGTGCAATTCCCTTTCAGCAATGGCATCAATAACTTCCGCAGCAGAGCGACGGTCTTTATCATCGTCTAAAATTGCTCTTGCCTTTTCCACATCAAAAGTAATTTCAGAGGCATATTTTTCGCCTTTGAACGAAGTTTTGAATGACAGCTTTTTGCAATAGCCGCCACCTACCAAACGCCCAATGCCAAACTGCCCTGCGGAAGTTTCGCCGTCTTTTGTTGAATCGGCTATATTCAACAAAACGGGTTCAACTTCTTTAACGGAAACGCCTGTGCCGTTGTCGGTTATGGTAATGCGCCGTTGGTCATTGTCGATATTGACAATAATATGCCCATCGTTAAGTTGCTGTAATGTCCCCACCTTAACAGCATCTTTGATAGCATCTCGCGAATTTTGTATGTACTCCCGATAAATAATTTTTGCATCGGGGTACATTAAGAACATAAGTATCTCAATGAGTTTTTTACCTACTACTGATTTGTATTCGTTCATATATTTTCAAGATGTTAGCCGTTAGGAAACTGTTTATAGGTGGGGCGTGGAAATTTGATATTGACAATCGAGCGTAAAGCGGGATTGGAAATGATATACTCGCCCGGCGAAAGCCGTGTCATCATATTTTGATACACTTTCGGAATGTAACGATAATCGGGTTTTGACACTTCGATTGCGTTCGTTCGTCCATAAGCCTGCGTTGCACAGTTGCCTTTCACGCGGTCATGTATGGCACTGCGGAACTGTTCCACACCAAAAAGAATGATACCCAAAGAACGCCCACGTTCTGTGATTTCGAGCAATTGGCGAAGTATGGGTGAATTTTTGGGAACATCGTTCGAGGCATATTTATTCAATTCATCTACAAATAAAATTACTTTATCGGGTATATTGTCGCGGTCGGCTCCGAGTTTCATATCATAGATAGCTCGTGCCACACTTCCGAAAACAAAACTTTGCGTGTTTTCGTCCAATCGGGCAATATCAATCACAAAAACCTGTCCGTTTGTAAGATTGTTTTGTATTTCATCGGTAATATCAACTTCACCGTTTGTAAGCACTTTTGAAAAAACATCGTTTTTGATTGCTTTAATGATACATCGCTTGAATTTTTGCCAACTAACAACCTGAATCTCGCCTTTCTTTGCTCCACCTCTTGATTCCGGCTTTGCTCGTTCGTCCAATTTCTCAATAAACGTACTCCATTTATTTACACCTGCAAAATTTCCATCTTCATTAATTACGCTGTTTACGCAACTCTCCAAAGTGCCTGTACTGTCATCTTCGTCGGCAAGCAACAAGTCCAACTTATCTTGCGATTTCTCAAAAGTAAATTTGTAAGTAAATGCTTTATTGTTTTGTTTTTGGCGTTTTACATCAGCGGGCTGTGCATAAGACTGCACATTTTCCGTTGCCGTGTCTTTGCTGTACGGATAGTAATAGCGGACATTCTTAAATGATTCTGTTGCAAGTTCCAAATCGTTGTAAATTGCTTTGTCGGCTTCGGAAAGTTCGACGTTAGGCTCGTCAATAGCCATAAGGTCGCGCCCTTTGACATTGAAAAAGACAAAGGCGGCACTGCTGCTGTCCTCCAAACGGAATTTATGCTGAATGGCGTTGAGCAAAAACATTGAATAAGAAGTTTTTGCAGCCAATCCCGAAATGCCTGAAATGTTGAGGTGCGCACCTTCTGGACCAATCAAAAAATGTGAGTTTAACTCTACTTTGATTTTCAGTGCCTCGTCGCCCTGATACATTTGCAGATAACCGCACACAAGCGGATTTTTTACTTTGTCCAAGCCGAGCGCAAATTTTATGTCTTCGGCATCGCAAAGCGAAACCTGTCTGCCGTCTAATACCGGTGTATAAACATTTTCGGTATTGC
The DNA here is from genome assembly GCF_054601255.1 of Viscerimonas tarda. NCBI lineage: Bacteria > Pseudomonadati > Bacteroidota > Bacteroidia > Bacteroidales > Dysgonomonadaceae > Viscerimonas > Viscerimonas tarda. Next base: position 7,308 of record NZ_BAAHWV010000021.1, read on the forward strand.
AGACAACATTTGCTTTTACATAATTCATTCCCAAACGATTCATATTACCAATGATAGCGGCGGTGTCGCCGAAATCGCTTGAAATGTAACTTGTAAAATGGCTTGGGGCATCAGTTATGTGATTGATAGTTTCAATCACGCCGTAAGTAACCGATTTTTGTTTGTCGGGGGCAATGTGTTCGACTTTCACAATGTCGAATGGGCTTAAAATACAGCCCTTATCTGTCCAAAAATAAAAGTCCTCTGTGGTTGCTGGGCATTTTTCGGTAGCAGAAACTTTCCCTATAATTTTTGTTGCCATATATCAGAACAAATTTAATATTACACTACTGTCTATATAATGAGACTTGCAAAAGGACTCTGTCAAAAAAACAGGGTACAAATGGTTTGCCCATCGGGTGTCGGCACCAAAACAAACAGGGTACGCCTCACGAATAAGGTTTGCGCTAATTACATCAATTATATCGGTGTCTATGGGTTTGTTTTCGTCTAAAAGCACCATTTCACATTTGACCACATCAGCGAACTGTGTTTCACGAAAATTACGCGATTCTTCTTTTCCGCCTCGCAATCGCAAATACCAAACGGCATAAAAAGCAGAGCCGCCTTTGTGTTGTGATTCGTAGCGGTAAACTTTGGTGCGTTCAAAGGGTTTGAGATTGGCGATTGTCTGCGAAAGTCGGTTGCCCTCGTAATCGGGCAAAAGTTCGGGATCGAACTGTTTGGAAACTCCCACCACTCGTTGATAATTGGCTCGCAGGTTGTTCCATTGTACCACATCAAAACCCAGATTTGAAAAACTCGGATTGTACTCTAACGAGCCATCTTTAATTAACCAACTTTCATCGTTGAGGCAATTATTCTTACAAAGTTGGGCGACAAGCAACTGTTCTTCATCGACCATTTCATTTTGAATGATTGCAACGGCACGGTTTTTATAATTATCCTTGTCTTTATCGCCTGTATTACCATCTGTTTTGTAGAGCAATAATTTTTCAATTTTCAATCCTCTTTCGCGTATAAAAGGAATTTTTGATATTTCGGCGTTAAGCCTTTCGCAATAGGAACGGCAAAAGTTTTCGCCGCTATCATCGTCGTCAAAATCATCAGGCATTGAAAGGACAATTTTACTGCACAGGTCGTATTTTTTGAAGGTGTCGCGGTCTTTGCGCTCACAACAGCCAACAATGATTTGCCCCGCAACAATGGGAAAAATCTTTTTGCCTATGGCAATATCATCTACTTTGTAGGTATGGCGCGAGCCGTCAAGAAAGTATCTAAAAATTGGCGATGGTGCATTGTTGCCGCTTAACATACTGCGCAAAGAAACCGTACCTTGCCGACTTCGGTCTGTTTCAGCAAATACGCTCTTTGTAGTCTGCACAACGGGATTGTCATCATAATTGTACGCGATAGTATCATTGTCGTTGGAATCTAACGACAACTTTTTTGTCTTGTAACATTGGAACTTACCATTGCTCGACTGTTGTATGTAGTCTAAAATCCTGCCCATATACGAAAATCACGCAAAGTTACAATTTTTTGGAGGAATAATTGCCATTTATTCAATCTTTTGTCAATTCTCTTTCAAATTTCTCCGTCAATTCAATAATCATCCTGTTCAAAGCAACCAGTTCTATTGTCGCCTTTTCTAACCGGTATAGCATCGCAAGTGCCATCTTTTCTGTAAAAGCAGTTTTAAGATGCTTAACTACTTGATTGTAATTCACACCGATTGCCCGAAACTGAGAATGGAAAGTTGTCAATCGCATATAGTAATCCATTGCTGCCTTGTCAAATTTTACATACTTGATTTCACGTTTGAGCAGACAGATTTTAATAAATTTTGCTATATCTGCCTTCCAATCCGTTTTATCCAGCATTGCCCGGAATTGTGCGTTTTCAGCATCGTTTAAGCTAAATGAATAGCGATGCGTACATGGGTCTGTCTTTTTCGGGCGACCGCCCAAATTTCTGCTTGTATTCATATTTTCAAATTTATTTGTTCGATTTTATTGTAAAAATGCCGACTTTGGAGGTAATTTCTGCAAGGGGTTTTGCGATGCACAGAAAGTTCTGTGCAGCACAAAACACAACTTGCCATGTGCCAATGCACATAAGCATCTCCGATGCCTAATGTTGAAAAACTGACTGTACACAGTAAATACATTGTACTGATTACATACAGTTTACAGCTTTCGCCACTGTTCCACATCATCCCGATAAGTTTCAAGAAAATTTTGGGAAAGGTTTTCTATCAATCCCGAAACGCTCATGCCATGTTCTCCAAACAGCCTGACAATCCGTTCCAAACTGTCGCGAACTGCAAGGCTGATAAAAACCGGTTTCCGATCCTCAATCTTCGGGGTTTGCATGAATTGCTGCCTGAACTCGTCCAATGCCAGTTTCCTTTGCTTGTTACCTGTTCGCTTGGAATTGTCTGCTTGTATAGTGGGTTCATCGGGAACAGTTATTGCAGTCTGTTCAACCGGTGCAGTTTGTTCCATGAAATCTATTCCAAAATTTTTCTCTGCAATTGAATTTAATAATGCCTGCTCATCAATGTCAGGAACTACTCTACTTTTTGTTGTCATAACACATTTATTTTAATGAGTGAATAAAATCTGTTTAGTAAGTATATCAATCCTGCTACATGCCGCAAAGAAAATTATAATTATTTATATACTAAATACTTGCGATTTGATTGCTGTGATATGCTGCATTTTGCTTTCTATTTATGTTTTCTCTTTTCACAGGCAAAATATTCATTTGTCCTACCTTATCCCGGACAACCCCGGCAAACCCCTGCCACTTGCCGGAACTTTGATAATTAACCGAAGATGTTACTTTATCTTTGAGCCAAAATTCAAAAAATAAGAGTTATGGAAATCATAAATATTGAAGCTCATACATTCGAGGCGATGGTTTCGCGGTTTGAACAGTTTGTAAAACGGATTGACTCACTTTGTGATCATAAAGACAGAGAATTACAGAAATGGCTGGATAATCAGGATGTTTGCCAAATATTGAATATATCGAAACGAACATTACAGACATATCGGGATAACGGCGCTTTGCCCTATTCTCAAATTAACCACAAAATGTACTATAAGCCCGGTGATGTGCAAAAAGTTATGCAATTAATTAAAAACAAGCAATATGGAAAATGAGGTTATTACAAAGGACAATGAAACGGTCAAATCCTTTTTTCTTTCATTGGAAAGAATGTTAGACGGCGTAGAACGTTTGGTATTAAACTGTAAGCCCTCACTCAACGGCGAACGCTATTTGACTGACAGGGAAGTTTCTGAAAAACTGAAAGTCAGTAGGCGAACATTACAGGATTACCGGACAGAAGGCAAGATACCGTATTATCAATTAGGCGGAAAAATCCTATATCGGGAAAGTGATATTGAAAAGATGTTGAATGACAATTATTTTTCTGCTTTTGAATAAAAATATTACCCCATGATTAGGCTAAATATCAGGTTTTTCATACCTTTGCGAAAATTTCTGAACAATAAAAAATATGGGAAAAATTAGATTTTTAATCATGTTATTTATCAGCATTTTGGTAAGCAGTTGTGCAATCCTTAAAGCACCTGTAATCACAAAAAACAGTTCATTGGCTGATTATAAATATGCTTTTATTCCTGCAACAAACAGTTTGACTTCTGGCACAGGAGCCACATATGGAGGACAATATTATTCTTCCAATAAAACTGTTAATCCAAGCGATGTGATTGCAGGAATATTGATGAAAGAAGGCTTTATTTTAGTGCCTGAAGTTAAACCTGAATTAGCAGATAAAACAGTTATTGTCAATTACGGAGAAAGTGGAAGAAGAAATGTTGCTGCTGGTCTTGGTGGTTATACAATAGAAGTGACTATAAATTTTGTTTCTGCAAAAAACTACGAACCTATCTGTTCATGCACAGCAGAAGGACAAGGTTCCACGGAAGCGGATGATATTAGACAGGCAATAACTCGTTGTTTAAAAAGATTATTGTCTGAATAATTATGTAATTCACAAAATTAAAATTCCAACAAAAAATGAATACATTTTTTAAAATAGCATTAGGTTTTGTACTCGGAGTAGTTTGTACTATTGGAGTATTGTTTTTAATTGCAAACACAAAAGAAAATCAATTAAAAGAAGAGATACGAAATCAGTTATTAGAAAATTTGAAACAATCTTTGAACGAGTCAAATGAGGATGAACCAAACAAATATGAACCACGCAACATTCAATCATTTGAACTATCTACAAAAAACGGAATTGTAAAGTTGCATACATATATGCCAAAAGATTCCGTTCAAATACTTATGGGACGTCCTCAATCAACCGATGTAAATGATATGGGTATTTTAGGTATTCGCGAAACTTGGGAATATAAAGGAAGAAATAGATACACCAGTGAATTTACGATAGAGTTCACTGATGGAGAATTGAAATCAGTTCGTCAATACAGAGAATCTTAAAAGAGATTTTTATGTATAACATAACTTTAATTAGCACAACACACAAGGCAATAGGGAATTGCAATGTAGATGAACTACATAAGATTATTGAGAAAATATTCCCCGAAGTAATCTTTTTAGAAGCGGACGAATCTTCTTATACTGATTACGAACGCTGGATATTCTCTCAATTTGGAGTATATCATAAAAGATTAGAAATAAATGCAATTCAAAAATATAGCCATAATCATACTTTTGAATATATTCCTGTACTTGACAATGGATTACATTTATCTGGTGAGTTTGACACAAAAAATAAGATAGCATCTAAATATTCCGAGTGTCAGAGATTGCTTAATAATTATATTTCGTTGGAAAAAGAAGGTGGTTTTCCTTTTCTTAACAGTGAAAAAAGCATTGAATTGCAGGAAGAAATGAGAAAGTTAGAAAAACAGATTTTAAACAATAATGAGATATGTCAAAAAACAGATGAAGGCATAGATGTATATGAGAACTCTATGATGCGTAACATTTACTCTTTTAGTAAGGAAAATTCGTTCAATACTGCGATATTTATGTGCGGAGCAGCACATCGAAAATCTATTATTAAAAAAATACAAGAATATAAAGAAAATGAATTGAATCTAAATTGGAACTTGTATGGTTGTGAAAATGTTTTGTGAAAATTTCTTCTTTTGTTCATTTCACTTCCTTTGAATAGTTCATTTCTTTGTCATCTTGTAAACACCCTCCATAATGAAAGAATAAATAAGACAAGGCTTTTGCCGAAAATACACTTTCTACGAAAGGAAGATTTTCGGCAAAATTTATTTCAGCCTTGACATTTTATTCTGCAATATACCTTTGTTTACAAGAATGATAAAGCCTAATTCAGATTTATTTTCTTTTCATATTACTGCTGACTTTGGCAACAAAGACTTCAAACAATCGGGCAATTTCATATTCGGACATCCAAACCGTTCCATTCTCAGCGGTAATATTTACTCCGTTTTCACTGATTGTTATTCCCCCTCGTTTCATACGGCTTGATTATTAGGTTGATAAACATTTGCAAAACAACTTTCCACATTCGCCATATCCCGCATAATGGAACTGTCCAACACTTTAGCATAATGCTGTGTCATCTTCGTATTGGAATGTCCCAGAATTTTGGCAACATTTTCCATCGACACATTATTGGCAAGAAAAACCACTGTTGCCGCGGTATGTCGGGCCACATGTGTGCTGAGTTTCTTCGTAATCCCACATAAATCAGCAATTTCCTTCAAGTAAGCATTCATTTTTTGATTACTCATTACAGGCAACAGAACATCGTTTTTAATACAGTAGGGATGGTCTTGATATTTTTCAATCAGCCTTTGCGCTACCGATAAAACAGGAATATTGCACATATTTCCGGTTTTCTGACGGTTTTTACGAATCCACATTGCACCGTTATTATCTTTTATCAAGTGATTAGGGGTGAGTTGTTTTACATCAATGAAAGCAAGACCTGTGAACGTACAAAATACGAAAATATCCCTCACTTGCGCCAAACGTGGAATAGAAAAATTCTTGTGTATCAGTATTTCCAATTCTTCCTGTGTCAGAAATTCGATATTTGTTTCTTCGTGCTTGAATTGGATTCCGTAAAATGGGTCTTTCCTAATCCAGTCGTTTGCCAAAGCAATGCGGATAATCTTTTTCAGGTTTTTAAGATGTTTCAAACTTGAATTGTGCTGACATTTCCGCACCGTTTTCAGGTAAAAATCAAAATCATTAATAAATTGGCTGCTTACATCACTCAACAAAATATCATCTTTCCCATAGTTATGCTTCATGTATTCCTGCAAATGGGAAAGCGAAGTGTCAAATTTTTCCACCGTTGATTCCGTAAAATCAATGCCGATTAATGCTCTGCATTTTTTGTTATGTTCCTGATAAACATAAACTAAAGTTCTGCTGTTTTCATCTTTACCGTAGTAACGGTCTTTGATTGCATTGGCGGTTACTGCTTTTCCGTCGATTTCCAATTCTCGGTGGACTTGGTAAATTCTTGCTTTAACCGTTTCAAGGTAATGATTCAATTCCCTGTCCCAATGGTTTTTGCCTGTACTACATTCTTTCGCCTGATTCCACAAACGAATTGGAATACTTCGCTTAATCATGATTTCCGCCACCTGTCCCTGCACGGTAACCCGCATACAGATAGGCGCTTCCCCGTTTTTGAGAAGCTTTGATTTCTTGATAATGTACAACACGCTGAATGTTGATTTTTTTACTCTGTTCATACGCTTGAAAGTTTAATAAATTACTGATACAAAATTACTTTTTCAAGCTCATATAAATATTACGCAAAATACTGAAAAACAGAGAAATAAAACCTAATTCGTGGGACTTTTTCGGGTTTTGGAAAGTCCCACGAATTAACCTGTGAGAATTGCCCCAAAACCCTATATTTTTCATCATTAGAGGATAAAAAGAAAGTCCTGAAAACTTTGATTTTCAGGACTTTGCTGCGATTTGCTTTAATCTATTGCGGTATGGACGGGACTCGAACCCGCGACCCCCTGCGTGACAGGCAGGTATTCTAACCAGCTGAACTACCACACCGTTTTTTTGGTCTTTGGTTGCATCTTTTTTCAAATGCGGTACAAAGATATAGCATATTTTCTATTTTGCAATGTTTTTGGGAATGTTTTTGCAACTATTTTTAATAGTTGCTGATTATAAGGGGATTGTAGAGATGATAAAATGCGCTTGTAGCCTGTTTGGTTACGAACTTGCAGTAAATGAGTGTGGTATAAACACATATTACAATAATATTTTGTAATACAAGCGTTTAATCATAGGCTAAGAATCAGCTTCTACACAAATATACCACGATTGTGGTATTTGCTAAAAGTTGAATATCTAGTACTTTTGTTCTCCAATATCTAAGTATATAGAATATGATTACGACACTTCCTGTTTTTCGAAATATTTTTAACCCTGCATTAGCTGTTAATAGCGCGGTGTCTTCTGTTGGCGGACATCTTGTTGATTCAAAGATAGCCATCAACAACCTGAATGTTAGTATAGGTAATAACCACATACTCAAGAATATCAACCTCGAAATACCCAACAACAAGATAACATGTATCATCGGCCCTTCGGGCTGTGGAAAATCGACTTTGTTGAAAACAATAAACCGCCTGATTGACGACAATGAAAAAGTGAAAGTTGACGGACATATTGTTATTGACGGGGAAGACATTTACGGAAAAAAAGTAGAAGTAACCCACATCCGCAAAAAAATGGGATTGCTATCTCAACGCCCTACCCCGCTGCCGATGTCTATTTTCGACAACATCACATTTGGCTGCAAAATACATGGCGTGAGAAACAAAAAACAACTCAGGCAAATTGTGGAAGATAATTTGCGGGCTGCCGGACTGTGGGACGAGGTGAAAGACCGTCTGCACTCGCCTGCCGCAAGTCTGTCTATCGGGCAACAGCAGCGCTTGTGCCTTGCCAGAGGACTGGCTATTGAACCTCAATTTATATTGGGAGACGAGTCCACCTCGGCTTTAGACCCCATATCGAGTCGCCACATCGAAGATTTGTTTGTGAAACTGAAGGAAAAGTACGGAATAGTTCTGGTTACTCACACCTTGAGGCAGGCATTGCGTATCGCCGACCATGTTATATTTATATATTTGGGCGAGGTGATAGAAAGCGGTTCGGCAAAAGAATTGTTTAATAATCCTAAACATGAACTCACTAAACAATATTTGTCGGGGGTTTTCAGTTAAAGAGATGGATTAGCCGTAACAAAAAATTTAATCAAAACCAGAAAAGAAATGTACAAGCTCCCTGATGCTTTAAATGAAGATATAGTAAAACTGGCCGGTTTGGCCAAGGAATATAAGGAAAAGAAAATCGAAGCCGTTCAGTTTAAGGCTTTTCGTGTGCCTATGGGTATCTACGAACAGCGTAAAAACGAGGTGTATATGTCGCGGGTGCGCACAACGGGAGGCGTTATATATCCCAAGCAACTTTTGGAGGTAATCAATATTGCCAAAAAACATAAATCCGACTTGTTGCACATTACTACCCGTCAGGAAATTCAGATACAAAATCTGGAATTGGACGAAGTTGAACCAATTCTTTACGAGCTGAAAGCGATTGGCTTAAGCACCAAGGGTGGGGGCGGAAACACCGTTCGCAACATTCTGGTATCCGGCGGTAGCGGCATATCGAACGAGGAAGTTTTTGATACTACGCCCTATGCTATGCAATTGACTACAAAATTGATAGCCGAATCCGATTCGTACTTGCTTCCGCGCAAAATGAAAATAGCCTTCTCGTCCAACGATAAACAAATAGATTATGCCGCCGTAAACGACATCGGTTTCGTCGCTCAAATAAAGGATGGGAAAAAAGGCTTTGCAGTATATGTAGGCGGAGGAGCCGGTTCGAGGCCAACGATTGGTTGGTTGCTATCCGGGTTTGTTCCGGCGGAAGAACTTTATGTGGTAGCCGAAGCGCTCAAAAAATTCTTCTCCGAACACGGAAACAGGAAGAACAAGCACAAAGCCCGTCTGCGTTACATATTCTACAAACTGGGCGAAGAGGAAACTATCCGCCTGATAAAAGAATACTACAACGAAGCAAAAAAAACAACACCGGCATTTGTCTTGGAAGATACCGAAGACGAAAGACCTCCGGTTAGCTATACTACAAAAGCGGATTTTACGCCGGATGCAGCTTATGCAAGTTGGGAAAAAAGATATGTAACCCAACAAAAGCAGGAGGGATACAGCAGTATTCTGGCGCCTTTTGTTTTGGGGAATCTCAGGCTGGATAACGAGGAGTTGGTAGCAGGCGTTCGGAAATTGCTGCAATTTATCACCCAATTCGGAGAAAATACCATCCGCTTCACCACCACACAGAACATGCAACTGCGCAATATCCCAACCGCAGCTTTGCCCGAATTGTATGCCATCCTGAAAGAATTCCTTTCGGATTTGCACGCACCTGTACTGGTCAACAACATAGTTTCGTGTACCGGAGCCGACACCTGCCGCTTGGGTATTGGCCTGTCGAAAGGCTTGGCGACAGCTATCCGGCGCAAATTGATAAACAGCGACCTGGATTTGGATAAACTGTCTCAGGCGCGCATACATATATCGGGCTGCCCCAATTCGTGTGGTCAGCAACTATGGGCCGACATCGGTTTTTCGGGGAAAATCCTCCGCAACGACCGCATTTACCCCGGCTATCAGGTGCATCTGGCTGCCAACCGGAGCAATGCGCCCCGTTTGGGTGAAGCGGTGGGCAACATAAGCGCACGCGATATTCCCGATTTTGTCTATAATTTACTGAAGGCTTATTCGGCCTCAGCATCCCAATATGACTCGCTTACAGCCTATCTCGAAACAGAAGGAAAAAATGAAGCGATAAAATTGATTGGTAAATACGAAAATATTCCGATATTTGCAGACGATAAGAATTATTATTTCGATTGGGGCGCTGAAACACTCTTTAGCATTGTGGATAGAGGAACGGCTGAATGCTCTGCCGGACTGTTCGATATGATAGAAGTCGATTTGGGCTATATCAATACGGCTAAAGAAGCCTTGGAGAAAGAAACTGATAAACAGAAGATTAACGAACACTTGTACGACATTGTTTATTCTTCGGCACGCATGTTGTTGGTAACAAGAGGAGCCGAACCAAAGACAATAGACGACACGTTCAATTTGTTTATTCAGAATTTTATCGAGTTCGGATTTGTGGAAGACAAATACCAGAGCATCGTAGAATTGGCGCGAGACGACAAAAAATATGATTTCAGCTCTCAAAAAACCGAAATTTATGCCTTATCGGATGATGTAACAGAATTGTACCGGAATATGGACGATTCGTTGCAATTCAAAAATGTGAAAGGCAAGAAGCCGGTAGTAGTAGAAGATCAAAAAAAGGAACCGAAACAAAGTAATAGTCCTGTAAGCGAAGAACGGAAATTCAAAGATTTGCGGGGTGTGGCGTGCCCGATGAATTTTGTACAGACCAAAATTCTGTTGTCGCCCATGAAGTCGGGCGAGGCGCTCGAAATATGGTTGGACGATGGACAGCCAATAGCCAATGTACCAGGCTCAGTTCGTGGGGAAGGCCACGAGATACTGGAACAGGTAGAAGTTGCCGATTACTGGAAAGTTGTTATCAAAAAGAAATAAAGACAGAAAAATAGATAAACACAGAAAAAAATAAATGAGTAAGATAAAAGTAAATGACGAAGAACAAGAGGTTACATTGCCTCTTTCGTTGACAGGATTGATAAAACTGAACAACGTATTGCAACCCGATATGGTTTCGATACAGATAAACGGCGAATTTATAGCGCGCGAAAATTTTGAAAACACAGCAATAAATGAAGGAGACGAAATAGATTTTCTTTATTTTATGGGAGGAGGCCGATGATGGATTTCACATCCGAACAAATAGAACGGTACAGCCGCCACATCCTCTTGCAGGATATTGGTGTGGAAGGGCAGGAAAAAATTAGCCAGGGCAAAGTCCTGGTTATCGGCGCCGGTGGACTGGGCGCTCCCATATTGCTTTATCTGGCTGCCGCCGGAGTGGGCACACTCGGCGTGATAGACGGAGATGTAGTAGATTTGAGCAACCTGCAACGACAGGTTATCCATTTTACACCCGATGTAGGCAAAGCCAAAGTGCAATCGGCAAAGGAAAAAATCAACCAGATTAATCCCGATGTGAAAGTGATTACCTATCACCAATTTTTTACCGCCGACAATGCGTTTGATATAATTAAAGATTACGACTTTATTGTGGACGGAACGGATAGTTTTCCGGTGAAGTTCCTGATAAACGATGCTTGCGTTTTGGCTGGGAAGCCATTTTCGCACGGAGGTATTCTCCGCTTCGATGGACAAACATTGACGCATCTGCCCGAAACGGCATGTTACCGTTGCGCCTTCCATAGCCCGCCGCCACCCAATGCAGTACCCACTTGTTCGCAAGCTGGCGTATTAGGAGCCATCGCCGGCATGTTGGGGACGATACAGGCTGCCGAAGTACTCAAATTCCTGACCGGAACAGGCGATTTGCTCACCAACCGTTTATTGGCCTTTAATGCAAAATCGATGAATTTCAGGACAGTGAACATCAAGAAGAACAAGAATTGTCCGGTATGCGGTCAACATCCCAGCATCACCGAATTGGTGGAATCGGAACAAGCAGCTTGCGAATTGAAAAAGAAATAGAGAACAAACGACAGTATGATAGAAATACCTCAACCGATAATAGATTCCATATACCAGCAGGCGTATGACGAACTGCCCAATGAGGCTTGTGGTCTGCTTACCGGCTTGAACGGGGTTGTAGAAAAGCAACATCGCTTAACCAACACCGATCACAGTCCCGAGCATTTTTCGTTCGACCCGCAGGAGCAATTTGGCGTGTTGAAGGAAGCCCGGAAAGACGGAAAGAAAATCATCGCAAACTATCACAGTCATCCTGCTACGCCGGCGCGTCCGTCAGAGGAGGATATACGCTTGGCCTACGATCCGAATATTATTTATATCATTGCGTCTTTAGCTAAAGAGACTCCCGATATAAAGGCTTTTTCCATCGTAAACGGTCAGGTGCAGCCCTGTGAAATAAAAGCAATATAAAGAAGCAGGTCTCGGCACGATCCCGCCAGGGCATATCCAGAAAAAATATGACATTATATGCATAATGGATAAATACCATGAATCTGGTATTGTTATGTCTCCTGATTACAAGTAACTTTGATTAATAATTTAGCATCAAGAAAATGAAGAAGATTTTTGTTTTGTTCGCAAGCGTTTTATTACTGGCATCGTGCTCCAATAAAACAAAGCAAGGAACCACAGATTCCGGTAATGGAGACGGTCTCACGGGAGAAATACAACTGTCGGGGGCTTTTGCGCTGTATCCAATGGCTGTGCAGTGGGCCGAAGAGTTCCGAAAACTTCATCCGGGCGTGCGGATTGATATATCCGGAGGTGGAGCCGGAAAAGGAATGACCGACGCGCTGGCTGGTGTTGTGGACATAGGCATGGTTTCGCGCGAAATATATCCCGAGGAAATAGCAAAAGGCGCTTTCCCCATAGCGGTGGTGAAAGACGCTGTTGTGCCTACCATCAACTCCAACAATCCCGAGTTGGCCAGCATAAACAAAATCGGGCTGAAAAAAGAAATCGCTCTGAAATTGTGGAACGGCGAAATCTCTACCTGGGGACAGGCGCTAGGTACATCCAGTACGCTGCCGGTACATGTATTTACCCGTTCGGACGCTTGTGGAGCCGCTGAATCCTTTGCCGCCTGGTTCAATAAAAAACAGGAAAACCTGAAAGCGACTGCCGTATTCGGAGACCCGGGCCTTGCGTCTGCCGTTCAGAAAGACAAAGTTGGCATAGGCTACAACAATATTGCGTATGCATACGACCAAAAGTCGAGGAAACCTTTCGAGGGACTGGCAATCATACCGCTGGATGTGAACGAAAACGGACAGATTGACCCCGAAGAAGATTTTTATCAAACAACCGAAACGCTTATAAAAGCCATTGATGAAGGACGTTATCCTTCGCCTCCCGCACGCGATTTATACTTGGTAACAAAAGGGAAACCAACAAAACCCGAGGTAGTGGCATTTGTAGAATATATCCTCACCGAGGGACAAAAATACACATCCGAAATAGGCTACATCAGCCTGTCGGAAGAAAAACTAACCGAAGAATTAGGAAAAATAAAGATAAACCCGTGAGTTGGATGCAAAGGATGTGTTTTACACATCTTTTGTTCTTACTTGCAATGCATATAAAAGAAAGATAGAATAACAATGTCAATGTCGTTACTGGCAAGAAGGATTTTTAAGGATAGGGCGGCCAAAAGGCTTATGCTTGTTCTGACCATCGTCCCATTACTTATTCTGGTGTTAATGGGAGCAGGGTTGTACTACAAGTCCATGCCCATTTTAGCCGAAAATTCGATAGGAAGTTTATTATCCAATTCGGAGTGGAGCCCTTTGTCTGGCAAATTTGGGTTTCTCTCTTTCATTTTAGGTTCGGTGTATGTAACCGTATTGGCAGTGATTATCGCCTTGCCAATCTCGTTGCTAACGGCATTGTTCCTGACCGAAAACGCCAGGTCCTGGGTCAAGAAGGCGGTATTTCCGGTATTGGATATTCTGGCCGGTATTCCCTCTGTTGTCTATGGGCTGTGGGGTATTCTGATAATCGTTCCGTGGATTGCCGACAGTTTAGGCCCTCGTTTTGTTGATTACACCAGCGGCTATACGCTGTTGGCCGGAGGAATTGTACTGAGTGTGATGATTATACCGCTTTTGGTAAGCTTGTTTGTTGAGATTTTTACCACCGTGCCAAAAGACTTTAAAGACGCCTCTACATCCTTGGGCGCTACCCGTTGGCAAACATCACGCTTGGTGGTGCTTCGGAAAGCTGCGCCGGGGGTTATTGCCGCCGTTGTATTGGCCATATCGAAAGCGTTTGGCGAAACGCTTGCCGTACTGATGGTTTGCGGAAATATGATTAAAATACCCGAGTCGGTTTTCGACAGCGCCTATCCTTTACCGGCGTTGATAGCAAACAACTACGGCGAAATGCTTTCGTTGCCCATGTCGGAATCGGCATTGATGTTTGCGGCTTTGGTCATGTTTGTCATTATCCTTGTTTTTAATGCGGTATCGCGTATTGTACTACAAAAAGTGGAGAAAAATTTCAAGTTATGAAGCTTAAGTTTATCGAAGAAAAAATATTCAATCTGTTGATGATTCTTGCAACATTAATCGTTTTCGGTTTTTTTGCCAGCATCATCTGGACAATTGCAAAGACAGGTTTCCCGTCTCTCAGCTGGGAGATGGTAAGCGAATTGCCCGGAGGCGGTTTCTACATGGGCAAAGAAGGTGGCATACTGAATGCCATTGTAGGCTCGCTGATGATAGTAGCAGGTTCCACCGTTCTCGGACTGATTATTAGTATTCCAGTGGTATTTTACATCAATGTCTATCTGAGTAAAACGTCCAAGCTGGCCTATTTCACACGCCTTTCGTTCGATGTTTTGTTTGGAATACCATCCATTGTATATGGCGCATTTGCGTTCACCATCATGATTTTCTTTGGCCTGAAAACCTCACTTTTAGGCGGTATTATAGTTATAACACTTTTGATTATACCTATCTTTGTACGCTCGATGGACGAAGTCGCCAAGTCAATTTCCAAGGATTTGTTACATGCCACCTATTCGCTGGGCGCAACAAAACTGGAGACCGGCAAAGTGATATTGCGGCAAATAGCGCCGGGGATAGCAACCGCCACCTTGTTATCGGTAGGACGCGCTATCGGCGATGCTGCCGGGGTATTGTTTACAGCCGGATTTACGGATAATATACCCGAATCGCTTAGTCAACCTGCGGCAACCTTGCCCTTGTCTGTCTTTTTCCAGTTAAGCAGCCCCATCCCCGAAGTGCGGGAACGGGCGTATGCAGCGGCATTGCTGCTCACAATAATAGTATTGATACTAAGTATAATAGGACGAGTTATAACCAATAAGTTTTCGAAAAACAGGATACTGTAAACGATAAGATGCAAGCCGGCGACACACTAAAAGTAATCAGCAGGAACAGTACTCTTTCCCTTCTTCAGGTTAAAGAGGCTTTTTCTTTTTTCCCTACCATCAATTACAACTTAATGGGATTGGATTCGTTTGGGGATAAGAATAAGCATATATCATTGATGGAAAGCAATATAGCTCCTGATTTTTTCACACGGGAACTGGATGCCGTTTTACTGACCAATCGGGCGGATGTGGCTGTTCACTCGGCAAAAGATCTTCCTTACCCTTTACCTGCCGGACTTGAGTTGTTTTGCTTGTTTGAAGCAGCCGATAAAACCGATTCGCTGGTGAGCAAAGATAAGCTGACTCTGGCCCAACTGCCTGCCGGAGCCAAAATAGGCACAAGCTCGGCCACACGAAAAGCCGAATTACTCAAGCTATACCCCCATCTAAGCGTTGTACCCATCAGAGGGACGATAGAAGAACGCATTGCCGGGGTGGATGCCGGTTATGTGGATGCGCTGATTGTTGCCACCTGCGCCTTGAAACGCTTGGGCTTGGAGAATCGCATAGCAGAGGTTCTTCCGTTTAAAACACATCCTTTGCAGGGCAATCTGGCCATTGTGGGTGAGAAAAGCAAGCGGGAACTAAAAGCCTTGTTTGCCTCAAAAGATATACGAAGCCGGTTTGGAAAAGTTACGCTCGTGGGCTTTGGCCCCGGCAACCCCGACTTACTGACCATCGGCGGCGATAAAGCGCTGGCTAATGCCGGCGTCATTTTTCACGACGACTTGCTGGATCAATCCTTCTTGTCGCGCTACACTGCTGAAAAAGTATATGTGGGTAAAAGACGAAATAAGCACAGTTACCATCAGGACGATATAAACGAATTGGTGTATCAGGCTGCCCTGTCGGGTAAGAACGTGGTGAGGCTGAAAGGGGGCGACCCAATGATTTTCGCTCATGGTCGCGAGGAAATAGATTTCCTCAAAAGCCGGTTTGTTGAAGTGGATGTTATCCCCGGCATATCATCGGGAATAGCGTTGGCTGCCTACACGCACATCCCACTGACGCACAGAGGCGTAGCATCGTCCGTAGCATTTGTTACCGGACATCCCGAGAAGAAAATTCAAACGCCCGGCGCCGATACATTGGTTTACTACATGGGTGGGAATTATATTTCCTCCATTGCCAAAAAATTGCTTACGGCAGGACGCAAGGCCGATACACCGGTAGCGTTGGTGTATAATGTATCGTTGCCCGACCAAAAAATATACTATTCGTCCCTGAAAGAGCTTCAGTATTCGGTGGTCAACTATCCAACACCCATACTCCTTATTGTGGGAGAGGTGGTTGCGTTCGAGAGCAGGCAGGCAGGCCAGAATGTGCTGGTAACAGGCACTACGGCGAAAGAATATGCCGGATTGGGGAAGGTGGTACACACGCCGCTGATTAAAATAGAAAGAATAGAGGCAAATAAACCTTTGCACGATTCCATAGTCAATATACAGGCATTCGATTGGATTATTTTTACCAGCCGCTACGGAGTTCAGTATTTTTTTGAAGCGCTTGGCAAACAGCAAACGGATATTAGAGCCTTGGCCGGTATCCAGATAGCATCGGTGGGTAAAACCACCACAGCCGAGCTGAACAAGTACTGTATCTGCCCCGACCTGGAATCGGACACCGAGTCGGCAGAAGGATTGATAAATTACTTTAAGGAAACGGGGCTGACCGGCAAGCGCATTTTATTGCCACGGTCGGACAAAGGCCTGAAGTACTTGTCGGAAGAACTGGAAAAAGCAGGAAATACGGTAGTGGATATTCCGGTGTATAGGAATACGGTGAATGACGGGGCGGAGAAAATCAGCCTGGAGCAATTCAATAAAATCATCTTCACTTCGCCATCGGGAGTTGAAGCTTTCACCCAGCTCTACGGAAATATACCCGAAGGGGTACAATTGGTAGCGAGGGGGAAAACAACAGAAAAGAGATTAAGGTTGGAACTGAATGAAACGATTCAGGCAATATAGAACTTCGCAGGAAGTACGCGACCGGTATGCTGATGTCAGTATTCTTCCGGCAGACTTTATATATCCCTATTTTGTGGTGGAAGGAGAAGGGGTAAAGACTGAAATACAGTCGATGAAAGGCGTCTATCGGTTTTCGATAGATACATTGCTGGAGGATGTTGAAGACCTGTTGTTCAATGGCATAGACAAAATACTCCTGTTCGGAGTAATTGACGAAAAAGAGAAAGATGAACGCGGAAGTGCAGGTTTTGCACCCGATAACATAATAAGCAGAGCGGTAAAGGCGCTGAAGAAACGCTACCCCGATGTGGTGGTAATAACCGATGTATGCCTTTGCGAATATACATCGCACGGTCATTGCGGCTTGTTGCACAACCACGATGTGGATAACGACACTACCCTGCCCCTGCTGGCCGAAATGGCTTATCAACATGCTGTGGCCGGAGCCGATTTTGTAGCTCCCTCGGCCATGATGGACGGACAGATAGAAGCCATCCGCCAGCGACTGGACAAGGAAGGGCTAAGCGCTAGAATATTGGCTTATTCGGCGAAGTATGCCTCTGCATTTTACGGCCCATTCAGGGATGCGGCACAATCGGCTCCCTCTTTTGGCGACCGGAAAACCTATCAGATGGATTTTCGCACCACCAATCAGGGCTTGGACGAAATAGCCGCCGATATTGAAGAAGGCGCCGACTGGATTATGGTAAAACCGGCCTTAGCCTATTTGGATATGATACAGAAAGCATCGGTAGCGTTCCCCGGTTATCCATTGGTGGCCTATCAGGTATCGGGCGAATATTCGATGCTGAAGAACGGAGCGGAACAAGGCTTTTTTGACGAAGGACGCATCTTTTTCGAGAGCCTTACGGCCATAAAACGCGCTGGCGCCGATTATATAATCAGCTATTATGCACGTGATTTTGTAAAACAATTTTAGAACAAATATACAATTATGAGTAATAAACTGACACATCTGAAAGAACTGGAATCGGAATCGATATATATACTCAGGGAAGTGGCGGCACAGTTTGAAAAACCTGTACTTTTATTCTCCGGCGGGAAAGATTCTATTGTTATGGCCTATTTGGCCTACAAGGCGTTTTATCCGGCAGCTATTCCTTTTCCTTTTCTGCATATCGACACAGGACATAATTTTGAGGAAACAATTACTTACCGGGATAATTTGGTGAAAAAACTGGGCGTGAAGCTGATAGTGGGTTCGGTACAGGAATCAATTGACGAAGGCCGTGTGGTTGAAGAAACCGGTTACAATGCCAGCCGCAACAAACTGCAAACGGTAACCCTGCTCGATGCATTGGCAAAATACAAGTTTGATGCAGCCATGGGAGGAGCGCGGCGCGATGAAGAAAAAGCACGCGCCAAGGAACGCTTCTTCTCTCACCGCGATGAATTTGGCCAATGGGATCCGAAGAATCAGCGTCCTGAGTTGTGGAATATTTTCAACGGGAAAAAACAACTGGGAGAACATTTCCGCATATTCCCGTTGAGTAACTGGACCGAAATGGATGTCTGGCAGTATATTCTGCAAGAAAACATCGAATTGCCGAGCCTGTATTATACACACGAACGCGAGGTGTTTGAACGCGACGGCATTTGGCTGGCCTATTATCCGTTTATGAAACTGAGGCCCGAAGAAGAAGTCGTTCGCCGCCGTATTCGCTGCCGCACAATCGGCGATATAACCTGTACGGGAGTTACCATTTCGGAAGCCAATTCGCTGGAAGACATCATCGACGAAATAGCTTCGTCGAGGGTAACAGAACGTGGCGGCAGATCGGATGACAAACGCTCGGAAGCCGCGATGGAAGACCGCAAGAAAGCGGGATATTTTTAAAGAAAACAGAAAAATAAATTAGCATTTTAACAGAATGAGTGGATATTTAGATATGGAGTTACTGCGTTTCACAACTGCCGGAAGCGTGGACGATGGAAAAAGTACATTAATCGGGCGTTTGCTCTACGATAGCAAGTCGATTTTTGAAGACCAGATGGAGGCGGTGAAAGCAGCGAGCGAACGCTTAGGGAATGAGGAAGTCAACCTGGCTTTGCTCACCGACGGGTTGCGCGCCGAGCGTGAACAAGGTATTACCATAGATGTGGCCTACCGCTATTTCGCTACACCCAAACGCAAGTTTATTATTGCCGATACTCCCGGGCACATCGAATATACCCGCAACATGGTAACCGGCGCCTCAACTGCCGATGCAGCCATTATTCTGGTCGATGCCCGCAACGGAATTATCGAACAAACCAAACGGCACTCCTACATCGCTTCGTTGCTGCAATTGCCGAATGTGATTCTGGCGGTCAATAAAATGGATTTGGTCGATTTCTCGGAAGAAGTATTCAACCGGATACAGTCGGAATACGAACTTATAGCCGCCAAGCTGAAACTGAAAAAGGTGTTTTACATCCCCATTTCGGCACGAGACGGAGACAATGTTGTCAATGAATCGCAAAACACCCCATGGTATAAAGGCGAAACGCTTTTGCACCTCTTGGAGTCGTTGCCCGTGAAGGAAGATATTGGCGACTTGCCTGCCCGTTTCCCTGTGCAGTATGTCATTCGCCCTCAGAGTGATGAGTTTCACGATTACCGCGCTTATGCCGGACGCATCGCATCGGGGAAATACAAAGTTGGCGATAAAGTAACCATCCTGCCCTCCTATACCGAATCGACTATTAAGGCAATCGACAGCGCAGATGTGCCTTTGACCGAAGTTTTTGCACCCCAATCGGTAGCCATCCGCCTCAACGACAATGTGGATGTGAGCCGTGGCGATATGATTGTGAAAAGCGACGAACTGCCCCATATAAATGCCAATATTTCGCTTTTGGTCTGCTGGCTGAACCACCGCCCCTTGAGCATCGGCGCCAAATACATTATCCGCCATACTACCGACGAGGTTTTCGGTATTATCAAAGATGTCTATTTCAAAGTCGATATTAATACACTGGGGAATGTGATTGATGATAAACGGGTGAAGATGAACGATATTGCACATATTCACATAAAAACGTCCAAACCATTGAAATACGATTTCTACTCACAAAACCGGATAACAGGCAGCCTCGTTATTATCGACGAAGCCACCTACGAAACTGTGGGAGCCGGTATGATTGTGGAATCGCTGGAAGAACAAACTTTCATCATATAAACAAGCGAACAACATGCAAGAAAATATAAGCCGGTTGAATGAACAATTTACAGGAAAATCGCCTGAAGAATTGCTGAGGTTCTTTTTAGAAAGCTACAAGGGACGCATTGCCCTGGCCTCAAGCCTGGGTTTGGAAGATCAGGCGCTGACCGACATGATTCTCAAAATAAACCCTTCGTCCAGAATATTTACAATTGACACGGGACGCTTGTTCCCCGAAACCTATTCGCTGATTGATAAAACGAATATGAAATACAATGTCAAGCTGGAGGTCTATTTTCCGAAGCACGAACCGGTGGAAGCATTTGTAAAAGAAAACGGCATCAATGGCTTTTATAAGAGCGTGGAAGACCGCAAGCAATGCTGCCATGTCCGCAAAATCGAACCCCTTTTGCGCGCACTATCCACCGTTGATGTGTGGATTTGCGGATTGCGACAGGAGCAATCGGTTACGCGCACAGGCGTGCAGGCTGTGGAGTGGGATGAAGCCAATAACAAGATAAAAATAAATCCCTTGGTGTATTGGACGGAACAGGATGTTTGGGACTACATAAAAGCCAATCAGGCGCCGTACAATGTGCTTCACGACAAAGGATTTCCGAGTATAGGCTGCCAGCCTTGCACACGCGCCGTTGCCGAAGGCGAAGACATCAGGGCAGGACGCTGGTGGTGGGAAAACCCCGAACACAAGGAATGCGGATTGCACAGGAGGTGAGCATGAACAAGGAAAACCGGAACTTTTTGCCCATATCTATCAATATTACCGGTAAGCGAATTTTGATTATCGGCGGTGGAAAGGTTGGCTACCACAAGGCATCTATCCTGAACCGTTTTACAGATAAAGCCGTCATTGTTTCGCCCGATTTTCACGAGGGATTCGGCTCCCTGCCATTTGAGCAAATCAGGAAAGAATACGATAAAAGCGACCTGAGGGGCGCTTTTTTGGTCTATATCTGCACCGAAAATGAGCAATTGAATGCCGAAATAAAAGCCGAATGCGAAAGCCTTGGCATATTGGCAAGCGTATGCGACAATCCCCAGCTGTGCGACTTTATATCGCCCGCCATTTATAAGGATGACAATTTTACGGTTGCCGTATCGTCCAATGCCCGCGATGTGCGTCAAGCCATCCATATCCGCAACCAAGTGGAAAGTTTGGCAAAAAGCGGCGACCTGAAAATCAAATAAAAAAATTGGGGAAAGAATGATAAATTGCCAATTGATAAACAACTCGAGCTATACGCTGGAAGAAAGAGAAAAGCTTTCGGCCTCGGTTTTTATGGATGATGCAATTCCTCATGTATTGTTGAAAACCTGCAACCGGATAGAATTGTATTGGGGCGAAGGCCAGGTTTCGGACACAATTATCCGCCACCTCTACCGCATAGCCTCGGGCTTGGAATCGAGTTTGATTGGCGAAAGAGCGATACAGGGACAACTAAAATCAGCCTATCAGGAGGCCTGCAACCGGTACAAATTATCGGCGGAAATGCACCGGCTGTTTCAAACGGCCATGCACACCGGCAAACGCGTGCGCTCCGAAACCAAAATATCGGAAGGAGCCGTTTCGCATAGCCAGATAACGGTGGAGATACTCAAAAAACAGCCAATCGACCTGAAAAAGAAGATTGTCAGCATAATAGGCGTAAATAAATTGACGGAAGATATTCTGAAATACCTGACAGCGAATCAGGCAGTCAATATCTTTTTGTCTAACCGGAATTTTGATAAAGCCCAGGCATTGGCCAAGCAATACAAGGGCACAGCCATCGGTCTGGAAAATAAAAAGCAGCTCTTGGAATTTACCGATGTGCTTATCTGCGCCACCTCCGCGCCACACACTATCATCAAAAAAGAGGACATGCCCGCCGATAAAGAAATGCTTGTTTTCGACCTCGCCTTTCCGCGTGATGTGGAAAAAAGTGTAGGACAAAACGAACACATCCGCTTATTCGATTTGGAAGATATAGAGCAATTTGCAAAAAACAACCTGCTTTTGCGGAAGAACGAACTGGCGAAAGCCGAACAGATAATAGAAGACGAAATGGCCAGATTCCACGCATGGCAATCGTTTGCAAAAAAACTGCAGCTATGAACCGCGAAAACTCAATAAAAGCATACAACGAAGCCCTGAAATATATACCGGGAGGCGTAAACAGTCCGGTAAGAGCATTGAGGAGCGTAGGCGAAAGCCCCCTGTTTATCCAAAAGGCGAAGGGAAGCACGCTGACAGATATAGACGGCAATCGTTTCACCGACTTCTGCTTATCCTGGGGTGTGTTCATTCTTGGGCATGGGCATCCGGCAGTGGACAAAGCCGTGCATAAAGCCATCGGCAGGGGCAGTAGCTACGGAATACCCTCGTTGCAGGAAACCGGGTTGGCCAAACTGGTCAATGCTCACTTCCCCAGTATGGACAAACTGCGCTTCGTCAATTCGGGCACGGAAGCCGTCATGAGCGCCATCAGACTAGCCCGTGGATATACGAAGCGGAATATCATCGTCAAATTCGATGGCTGTTACCACGGCCATGCCGACCACTTGCTGGTATCCGCCGGATCGGGTGTCGCCAATCTCGGAGGCTCATCCTCGGCAGGCGTACCGGATAGTTTTACGGCCTGTACTATCAGTCTGCCGTTTAACGATAAAGAGGCGGTGAACAACATTTTCGAACAAAGAGGAAGCGGGATTGCCGCTGTAATCGTAGAACCGGTTCCGGCCAACATGGGCGTTGTATTGCCGCGCGCCGATTTCCTCCGGCATTTGAGGGAAGTTACGGAGCAATACAAGTCATTGCTTATTTTTGATGAAGTAATTACGGGCTTCCGGCTGTCAATCGGCGGCGTCCAGCAACTGGCTGATATAAGACCCGACCTGACAACGCTAGGAAAAATTGTAGGAGGTGGTTTTCCGGCTGCCGCTTTTGGCGGAAGAGCAGATATTATGGCGCTTTTAGCCCCTGACGGCCCTGTTTATCAAGCAGGTACATTATCGGGCAATCCGGTGGCGATGAGCGCCGGAGCCGAAAGCATCCGCTTGCTGGAAGAAGAAGGTCTGTACCAAAAACTGAACAGCAAGGCCGATACCTTTATTGCAGAATTGAGGAACAGTACTTCGGGCAAAGGGATGACGATTAACCATACGGGCAGCATGTTTACACCCTTTTTTACCACCGGAGAAGTCAATTCGTTTGAGGATGTAAAAAAAGCCGATCAACAAAGGTTCGCCCAGTTTTTCAGGTACATGTTTGCCCATAAATTCTACATTTCACCCTCCCAGTTCGAGGCCAACTTTCTTTCTATTGCACATAGCGACAGGGAGTTGGAACGGTTTATTAAAGTGGCTGGCAGGTTTAGGGACTGAAAGGCGGGGTGAATTTGAGAGATTCCTAAAAATATTAGTTTCACTTTTTTGTGAACACTAAAAGAATAAGTATTATCTTTATGCTACCAAAGTAAAATAGGATGATAGTTACTTTTTAGAATTGTCAAACCATTATAAATAAAGGCAATATGATTGAAATTAAAGGAATCGACCCCCGAATGATAGCAAACAATCTTGAAGCATTTGAACCAACGCATCCGGGCGAATTGTTGAAAGAAGAAATTGAATATAGTGGAATATAGCAACGTAAACTTGCCAAACAAATGGGCGTTGCATATACAATGTTTAACGAAATATTGAATACCAAACGGCCATTGACTACCGAAATTGCAATGCTTGTAGAAGCCGCATTGGGTATAGATTCCGGTTTACTGGTACGTATGCAACTCGATTACAATATACAGGTTGCCAAAAAGGATAAAACATTTTCCAAACGCCTCGTCGAAGTACGAAAATTATCGGCAATACTTTAATTTCGATTGCTGTTTCCCCTATAAATTTTATAAGACATTTTTATCCGTTTGTGTATAAGTGGGAATTTTATGCTAACTTTGCAGTTCTAAATAGATGTATTTGAAATGATAAATCGTGTTCTTATTCGTGTCAGAATTATTCAGGTTCTATATGCTGTGTATCAAAACCAAGACGGAAGCTTAAAGAAAGCCGAATCTGAATTGAATTACAGCTTTCAAAAATCATACGATTTATACTTCTTCTTTTTATTGCTGATTGTCGAGCTGACGGAGTCGTACGCCAAACGTATTGAGGCAGGTAAAGCCAAATTATTGCCGACAGACAGGGATGTTAACCCCAACACCAAACTGCTGAATAACAAATTCGTCCGGCAATTGCGGGAAAACGAAATTCTAACAAGCTATCTGGCAGAAAGGCCGATGTCGTGGCTCGAACATGAGGGCGAACTGAAACACCTTCTCAATGATATACTGGAATCGGACCTGTATAAGAAGTATATATCCGACCCGCATTCGGATTACGAAAAAGACAAGGAATTCTGGCGGAATATTTTCAAAAACAATATCTGCGCAGACGAAAATCTGGAAGCATTGCTGGAAGATGAATGTTTGTTTTGGAACGACGATATAGATACCATCGAATCGTTTGTGCTGAAAACAATTAAGAAATTTGATGAGAAAAACGGCAAGGCTCAACCCCTTTTACCCATGTTCCGCGATGAGGAAGACCGCGAATTTGCCATCAAACTTTTGCGTGAGACCATGTTACACGTAAAAGAATACCGCGATATGATAACAGCCTATGCAAAAAACTGGGAATCGGAACGGATTGCATTTATGGACTTAATTATCATGCAGACAGCCATAACCGAACTCTTGAATTTTCCGTCTATCCCCGTCAATGTTACCCTCAACGAGTACATCGACATAGCCAAAGCATATAGCACCGAGAAAAGCGCCTCATTTATAAATGGTATTTTAGATTCGATAGTAAATAAGCTGCGTGAAGAAAAAAAAATGATAAAGTAGCGAAAATAGGAATTTATTCTTTTTAGCTATTCACAAATAATCTTTATCTTTGACAACAAGTTTTTTTAATAATATAAAGTTCAAATTATGAGTTTACTAAATGTATTTTTGCAAGCAGGTGGAGCCGGAAGTGGAGGTTCTATACAGATGATAGTTATGATGGTCGCCATTGTTGCTATATTCTACTTTTTTATGATAAAACCTCAACAGAGAAAACAAAAAGCTATTCAGAAAGCGCGTGAAGCAATGAAGGTTGGCGACAAAGTAGTTACTGCCGGAGGCATACACGGAAGAATAAAAGAAACCGGCGATGTTTATTTTATCGTAGAAATAGCCGATAACGTAAGAATAAAAATAGAAAAAGCATCCGTATATGCGGCTGCAGAAGACATTGCTGCCAAAAACTAATCATTGGGGCATGAACCTATGAACAGTAGCACATTGAACGAAATAGCGAGAAAAGTCAGGATTGTATTGGTAAAAATGCCATGGAAAAGGATTCTGACTTTTTCTTTTTTTGTGTTGCTGTCCGCCGTTTTTTGGTTTATGCAAATATATCGCCAGAATTTCCAAACAACCTGCTATATCCCCATCCGGTATGTGTCGGTTCCAGATAGCATTACGTTCGAGAACGAGCTTCCTCCGGGTATTGATGTAACGATTGGGACTAGCGGATATGAATTGTTCCGGTATTTTTTCGCGAAGAAAAACGACTCGCTGGATATAAATGTGGCCGATATAATCCGGTTTTCGGACCGGAAAATATTGCAAGGCTCCATGTTTGAGCAAATTATAAAAGATAGGCTTTTGCCCACATCAACTATTTTGGACTATAGCCCCAACCGCATATCTTTCTACTATTCGCTTCTGCAACAAAAGAAAATACCCGTAATATTGGACGGTCAGGTTTTCTTGGAACAAGGCTACTTGCTAAGCGGAGACATCTATACGATTCCCGATTCGGTTATAGCCTACGGCGGAAAAGATGTACTCGGCAGTTTAAACTATGCCTATACGGTGGACGATACCATTACAATCGGTAACATGAAATCTCCGAGCCCTTTGGTATATTGTATCAAACCGATAAGCAACGTAAAATTTGAGCCCAACAACGTGGTAGTAGTAGTCCCTGTGGATAAATATACACAAAAAGATGTCAGCATTCCGATAACATGCAACCATTTGCCTGCCGATTTAAGGATTAAGTTCTTCCCGTCCAGTGTAAAGGTTTCTTTTTTGGTCGGACTTTCCCAATACAGTTCCATATCGCAAAGAGACTTTTCGGTGGAATTGGATTACAACGACCTGAAAAACAGCGCTGAAACCCTTATTCCCTTGCGTGTAACATCGTCGCCCGATCACATCCATAATCTTTCATTATCGCCTTCGGAAGTAGAGTTCTTATTTGAACAGAAATAAGTTATGCTAAAGCTAGGAATAACAGGAGGTATAGGAAGCGGCAAGTCGGTAGTATCCCGAATCTTGTCGTTGATGGGCATTCCGGTATATATTGCCGATGACGAAAGCAAGAAACTAACAGCCACATCCGCCGTAATAAAGAAAGGCCTTATCGAAGCCTTTGGCGAACAGCTATACGAGGGAAACACCCTGAATAAAGCGCTGTTGGCATCCTGCATATTCAGCGATAAACAAAAACTGCAAACCGCAAACTCAATTATTCACCCCGAAGTAGCAAAACACTACGGCGAATGGCTGAATGCTCACAACCGGTTCCCCATTATCGCCCACGAATCGGCCATCCTGTTTGAATCGGGATGGAACAGCATGATGGACAAAATTGTTACAATATATACCCCGCCGGACATAAGAATTCAGCGGGCAACAGAACGGGATAACACAACAAGAGAAAGCATACAGGAACGCATAAACAACCAAATGCCCGACGAAGAAAAAGCCAAGCTATCCGATTACGTGATATACAATGACGGGAGTGTATCGTTGATTGGGCAGGTTGGGGAGTTGCTGGGGGAGTTGGGGATGGAATGAAAATTGAAAATGAAACACCACATACTCATATTATCAATAATATTTACCGGTTTGCTGTCGTGCAATGCGCCACAGCAGGATAAAAAAGAAACTTTGTCGGTTTCGATAGAGCCGCAGAAGTTTTTTCTCGAGACAATTGTTGGAGACAAATTTCGGGTAAATTGCGTCATATCATCCGGTTCAAACCCCGAGAGCTTCGATCCTTCTCCTTCGCAGATGGTGGCTTTGAGCAAAAGTACCGCCTATTTCAAGGTTGGACATTTGAGTTTCGAGAATGTCTGGATAAAGAAAGTTATGGATAATAACCGGTCGTTGAGTATCGTAGATTGTTCCGAGGGCATCCGCATTATCGCCGGAAACGCTGTGGAACAACCGGCTGCCAAAAGTCATGCCGACACCGATCCGCATATCTGGAGCTCGCCTCAAACGGCTTCTGTTATGGCCAAAAACATGTATGCCGCCATCGTTGGTCTCGACCCCGGGAACGAAGAGTCTTATACCAAAAACCTGAATACCTTGTTGGCCGAATTTGCCACAACCGACAGCATCATCCGCTTGCATCTGGAAAAAGCGCCGGTGAAGTCTTTCCTGATTTTTCATCCGGCTTTGAGCTATTTTGCCAACGAATACGGGCTTCAGCAATACAGCATCGAGTACGAAAGCAAAAGCCCTACTCCAGCCCAATTGAAACAATTGATTGACAGGGCAAAACAAAACAATATACGCGTGGTTTTTATTCAGAAAGAATACGACCGGAAAAATGCCGAAACCATCGCGAAAGAAATAGATGCAACGGTTGTCCCTATTGATTTACTCTCGTACCGGTGGAGCGAACAACTAATTATGATAGCCAAATCTTTAGCCCTCGAAAATGAATGAAATTCTGAAAATATCGGATTTGTCGGTAGCCTACGATAACGAACCGCCTGTTTTGAGGAATGTCAACCTGAATGTTTCCAAAAACGACTTTCTCGGCATTATCGGGCCCAACGGAGGCGGTAAAACCTCCTTGCTTAAAGCCATACTGGGATTGGTGAAACCCTCATCGGGCAAGATAGAGTTTTTCGACAAGGGCGAAAAGACAAACAAGCTGAATATCGGCTACTTACCCCAAATCAACCAAATAGACAAGAAATTTCCGATTTCGGTACTCGATGTTATTTTATCGGGATTGACCCCCGGAAAGAAATTTTTTTCTACTTTTACCAGGCAGCAGAAAGAAATGGCTGCCATTACCGCCCGGAAAATGGGATTGGAGAACAGGCTGAAACACCCGGTTGGCGATTTATCCGGCGGACAGTTGCAACGGGCATTGCTGGGACGGGCGATTGTCGATAATCCGAATCTTTTGGTGTTGGACGAACCAAATTCTTATGTCGATAAGCGCTTTGAAACAAATTTTTATCATATATTAGCCGAATTAAACGACAATACGGCAATTATACTGGTTTCGCACGATGTGGGAACGGTTCTGTCGCAGGTGAAAAACATTGCCTGTGTCAATGGCGGACTGCATTATCATGCGGGCAGCAATATCACACCTGACTGGCTGGGGAAATATTACGCCTCTTGTCCGATTGAAATTGTGGGGCATGGCGATTTCCCTCACCGGGTGTTGGAAAAACACAATAATTGCGATTGTTGCCAGGAAGATAAGCAACAGTAAATCCAAGCTTGTAACTGACTATTGTATATATACTTACCGAAACAATAAAAGGTCTGGGACCTTAAAACAAACAATATTTAAAACCACTAAAGCTATGAGAAAAAGTTTATCGTTCTTTCTTGCAGGAATATTATTTATACTGTCGGGATGTGGAAGTGTTCCGATTACGGGACGGAAACAAATGCTGCTGGTGTCGGATCAGGAAGTATTGGGATTGAGTTTGCAGCAATACGACGAATATATCAAAACGGCGCCCAAATCGACCAGTGCGGCGAATACGGCCCTGGTCGTGAAAGTGGGAAAGAATATTGCAGCGGCAGTAGAAACCTACCTGAGAAACAACGGCTATGAGAGCGAAATCGCCAACCTTGCCTGGGAGTTTAACCTGGTGAAAAGCGATCAAGTGAACGCTTTTTGTATGCCCGGCGGAAAAATAGTGGTGTATGAAGGTATTTTACCCTACACCCAAAACGAAACCGGATTGGCCGTAGTACTCGGACACGAAGTTGCCCACGCCATCGCCAAGCACGCAAACGAGCGGATGAGCCAACAAATGCTGGCTCAATCGGGCACAGCGATAATCGGCGCCGCAATAAGTACTAAATCGGAAGCAACGCAACAAATTGCAGCTGCCGCCCTTGGATTGGGAACGCAAGTCGGCGTACTACTTCCTTTTTCGCGAAAACAAGAACTCGAAGCCGACCAATTGGGCTTGGTATTTATGGCCATGGCCGGATACGACCCCAGACAGGCCGAAGCATTCTGGACGCGGATGGCTCAGCAAGGCTCAGCAACGCCCGAGTTTATGAGCACCCACCCCTCAGATGCACACCGCATTAGCGATATTCAAAAATATTTGCCCACAGCCCTCAAATATTACAATGGGGCAGGAGCAGCACCTTTGGGAAAGACCTCCGGTAAATGGAGTTTTTGAGATAGATTGAAATTGGTTAGGAGATTGCGGGTCGAAGCCCGCAATGACAGAAAAAATGTAAAGGGGCGAAACCAAAACCGGTTCGCCCCTTACATTTTTTAAATCAATCAATAATTATAAAGGATATTCGTCAAAAGCGTACAACACGGTTGACAAATACCTTTCGCCTGTATCAGGCAAAAGAACAACGATATTTTTTCCTTTGTTTTCGGGTAGAGCGGCAAGTTCTGCTGCGGCAAAAGCAGCAGCGCCTGACGATATACCAACCAGTAATCCTTCTTTCTTGGCCAATTCGCGACTGGTGCGAATGGCATCATCGTTTGAAACAGGAACTATTTTGTCTATCACCGTAGCATCGAAGTTTTTAGGCACGAACCCGGCGCCAATACCCTGTATTTTGTGAGGGCCTGATGCTCCACCCGATAGAACCGGTGAATCGGAGGGTTCGACAGCTATAATCTGAACTTTCGGGTTCAATTCTTTCAAACGCTTCCCTACTCCACTAACGGTACCGCCCGTACCGACACCTGAAACAAATACGTCAACCTTTCCATCGGTGTCGCGCCAAACTTCTTCGGCAGTTGTTTTGTAATGGATAGCCGGATTGGATGGGTTATTGAATTGCTGGAGAATAACGGAGTCCGGCGTTTCTTTTTGCAAGGCTTCCGCTTTTTCAATGGCGCCTTTCATACCGGCAAAACCGGGTGTCAGCACCAAATTAGCGCCAAGAGCCTTGAGCAGGTTCCGGCGTTCCAAACTCATGGTTTCGGGCATGGTCAGAATCAGTTTATAGCCTTTAGAAGCCGAAACAAAAGCCAAACCAATACCGGTGTTACCACTCGTTGGTTCAATAATTGTTGATCCTGCTTTCAAAAGACCAGCCTCTTCGGCATCTTCAATCATGGCCAAAGCAATTCTATCCTTAACGCTTCCTGCCGGATTGAAGTATTCCAATTTAGCAATCAAATGTGCATTCAGAGCCTTTTCACTCTCATACGAACTTAATTCCAATAAGGGAGTATTCCCTACTAAATCCGTTAATTTTTTTGCGATCTTTGTCATAATATATAATAATTAAATCTTAAGTATTCGATGTAACAAAGATATTATTATTTATGGATATATGAAATAGCATGTTTGTGGTATTTTTATATTAGATATTTGTGGTACTTTTGTAAGTAAATAACAACGAACAGATGAGACCATTTATATTAGCTGATAATCAGGATATTACTCGCGAAGGAATACAGTCGTTGTTACGACAAATCGAATTACCGGATCCCATCCGGGAAGTTGCTTCCCGCAATAATCTTTTGCAGGAACTAAAAATATATCCCGATGCGGTTGTTGTGTTGGATTACACGCTCTTCGATTTTTCGAGCATCGACGAAATGAAGAACATCAGGCAAGGGCATCCCGGCTCTTCGTGGTTGCTATTCTCCGAAGAATTGGGCGAACATTTCCTCCGCTACGTGTTGCTTTCCGACAGTTCATTTAATGTAGTGATGAAAAGCAGTTCAAAACAGGAAATACTGACTGCCATCAAACACAGCTATCTCAACGAAAGTTATATTTGCGACATAGCCAAACAGGTGCTCGATGGAGATGTGCCGGTGATAAACGCCCCCGACATGCTTACTGCCAGCGAAAAACTGGTATTGCACGAAATTGCGCTCGGAAAAACGACAAAAGAAATAGCCTACGAAAAAAATCTGAGTTTTCACACCATAAATACCCACCGGAAAAATATCTTCCGCAAGTTGGGAGTAAGCAACGTACACGAGGCCATCAGGTACGCCATGCGGGCCGGGATAACCGATTTAACAGAATATTACATATAAAATTTGCCTATTGCTTAAAGATTTTGTCTAAAAATCAAAATTCAAAACAAATTCTTAATCTTTTTCAAAATAATATCTTATATTTGCAATTCAATTGTACTTATAAGTTTTTTATATAAAGATTATGGCCAGTATTACTTTCAAAAGCAGTAGAGTAAACACCTCAGGGGACTTACCTGCTATCGGTAGCAGCGCTCCTGCGTTTACGTTCGTAAAAAGTGATTTATCAGAAATAACATTATCCGAATTGAAAGGAAAGTATGTTGTGCTCAATATTTTTCCGAGTATCGACACGGGAGTATGTGCCACATCAGTACGGAGATTCAATAAAGAAGCAGCCGGTTTGGCTAACACTTTAGTACTCGCGGTATCGGCCGATCTTCCTTTTGCAAGCGGAAGGTTCTGTACAACAGAAGGCATTGAAAACGTGCTTCCTGCATCTGTATTCAGGAACCCCGGATTTTCGGCGGATTATGGCGTATTGATGCTTGATGGCCCATTGAAAGGACTTTTGGCGCGTAGTGTAGTAATAATAGACCCGCAAGGGAAAATATCTTATACTGAGTTAGTTCCAGAGATTACTCAGGAACCTGATTATCAGAAGGCAATTAACTCAATTGTGTAGTTTTGTAAAGTTTGTGTTAAGAAGAGAAAGTCTGCGAAGCGATTTTGCGGACTTTTTTGCGTTTATAAAGCCCCTCCAACCTCCCCAGAGGAGAGGCTTAAAAGGAATAAAAAAGGAACATACCGGACAATAGTCGAACATGGGAAGAACGCAAAATCATGTGTTTAGTCCCGCAGGGGACAATACTTTATTAACCGTATGCTTCAGCTTACGGATAAAGAATCGCCTCATCTAAACAAGTCCCGCATGGGACGACACTTGGACACGCTACCAAGTGTCGCCCCATGCGGGGCTTAGGCTATCGTATTGTCTGTCAATCCGTAAGCTGAAGCATACGGTTAAATAAAGCGCCGTCCTCTGCGGGACTAAACATAGCGTATTATTTGCGATAATTCGCGTAATCCGCGTAATTTGCGTTCCTATATTCCATATCTGAGCCCGCAATGACAAGCTCAGATAAAGACTTATGATACAACTTCTTACATTACTATTTCAAAATGCTTAACGTGTAAGAATAGTTGTATTCTTTGCCCATAAAACGGTATTCGTCCAAAGGTCTGACTCCCCACGAATTTACGCCGGCAACTCCACGCTGGAACAAATCCACCGAAAGCGCTACCTCATTTCGTGGGATAATATCCGACCAATGTTGCTGCTTTTTAGTCATTCCGGGGTCTAAATCTTCGGGGTAATTATTCAAGGCGCTTACCGACAAGGGTTGGGCTCCGTCGATTCGGATACCTTTTCCCGAATTATTTTTCAGCGTTAACCAGCGAACATCTGTTTTATTCCCGGTTTCCTGCGGACGGTAATAGCTGAATGCCTGATCTTCCACTTTTCCATTCCAAATACCCATAAATGTATCGTATTTGCGATCCACATAATTTTCCCGAGGGCCTCTGCCATACCATGTAAAATTATTGTATTCTTGCGTCAAAGACATAATCATACCAAAACGCATCATTTCGGGCAAATCGTCCGAGAGCGCCTTGTAATGCGAATCTATGGTAAGGCTTCCATCTTTATTCACAGTATAGACAATATCAACAGCCGCTTCAATGCCTTTCAGTTTAACCGAGTAACTAACAGATACACAACCATTCTGCTCCTGCTTTCCTTTGTAGGTGTATATCACATTGTATCCGGCAGCATCCCAGAGCCTCAAATTATATTGTTCCTTACTACCGAAATCGTTGTCGGTTGGGGCGCGCCAGAAATTCAAGCGGGGCAATTCGCGCAATACATTCCGGCCATCATTTTTCACACTCAACAATCCCTTACCGTTTTCCGCCGAAAATTCGTAGCTTACATTACCCGACTTCACTGTGATTACCTTATCATTGGTCGAAACATCCAAAGTTCCGGCTGTTTCGTTTTTAGCCACAAAATAATTATTTGTACCAAAAGCAAACTCTTCTTTCGCCGTCTCAAATCCGGCTGCGACCAAGGGGGTTTCTACTTTACTATATGCATAGATTTGCAGAAAATACTCTGTTCCGGCTTCAGGCGCTATTTTAGGAAGATTCAATTTTATATCCTTTTGTGTATTAGCAGGGACAACCGCCTCAAAAGCTCCTTCGGCAAAAGCTGCTCCGTTTTTCAATATCACCCATTTATAGGTATAATTCTCCTTCGTCAGGTCTGTAAACTTAAAGTCGTTGATGACCGTTATTACACCCTTATCAATATCCTTATTCTTGAACAGAATATTCTGATATACCTTTTTAACGATGTAAGTATGAGGCATATATTGTTGATCGGGAGTAATCATGCCATCCATACAGAAATTACCGTCATTTCTCCGGTCATATCCTTTCAAATCGCCGCCGTATGCCCAATAAAAGCGTCCTTGTTCGTCTGTCGTTGCAAAACCATGGTTGTACCATTCCCAGATAAAACCACCCTGCATATTTTTGCTACTGCGCATTATATCCCAGTATTCCTGCATGTTACCCATACTGTTACCCATGGCATGAGCATATTCGCACATGATAAAAGGACGTCCCAAATCACTTTCTGCTTCACGCTTCATCGAGCCTACCGAGGGATACATCGGGCAAATAATATCCGTGTTCCGGTTGCGCCCGGCTTGTTCGTACTGCACAACACGGCTTTTATCGCGTTCTTTCGCCCAGTCGTACATGTCGTAAAATGCTTTTCCATTGCTGGCTTCGTTTCCCAAGGACCAGATGATGACCGAAGCATGATTTTTATCCCTTTCAACCAACCTGATAACCCGATCGAGATGGGCAGCGCGCCATTCAGGGAAATTCGACACATTATTAGGCCCATAACCCAATCCATGCGATTCCAGATTTGCTTCGTCCACCAAATAAATGCCGTATTCGTCGCACAATTTGTACCAAAGAGGCGCTTGCGGATAGTGAGATGTACGCACAGCATTGACATTCAATTCCTTCATCAACTGCAAGTTACGCATCATTACTTCGCGGCTTACTACCTGTCCTGTTTTTGTACTAAACTCGTGTAGATTAACCCCTTTGACGTATATTTTTTGGCCATTCACAAACAATTGTCCATCCTTTATTTCAATTTTTCTGAAGCCGATTTTATGAGAGGTTGTCTCAATAATTCTTCCATTCTCATCTTTCAAGCTTATAAGCATAGTATATAAATTCGGTGTTTCTGCCGTCCATTTAACCGGATTGGATACTTGTCCCGAGAGAGTAATACTACTTATATCATTAACCGGAATATTTATTTTTTGAACCTTAGAAAATACTTTCTTAGAAGCCTTATCCAAGAGTGTTACTTCCACCTGCCGACTCGCCAAATTGTTGGTGTAATTCTTCAATTTCATATCCACACTAAACACTCCATTTTTATAAGAGGCATCCAAATCGGGGTGTGCAAAGAAGTCAAGAATACGGGTTTGAGCAGTACTGTACAAATATACACTACGAATTATGCCTCCCAATCTCCACATGTCCTGGTCTTCCAGATAATAGCCGTCGCTATACTTGTGCACTTCGCAAGCCAGCGTATTTCTACCTTTGTGTATATATGGTGTTATATCAAATTCAGCCGGGCTTTTCGAGTTTTGAGTATAACCCACTTTTTGTCCGTTTACCCACACATACATTGCATTTGTACCCGCATCAAAATGAATAAATACCTTGCGTCCGTCCCAGTTATCGGGAATATCAAAATCTCGGCGATACGAACCCACCGGCGCATCTTCCTTGTCAATAAAAGGAGGATTGGCCCTGAAACCAAAGCCGGTATTTACATAAAACGGAACACCATAGCCGTTAAACTCCCAATTGCCGGGAACCGGAATTTCGGCCCATTTGCTTACATCATAACTTTCCCTGTAAAAACCTTCGGGAACATCAGCCGGTTTTGGCGACCAATTAAATTTCCATAAGCCGTCAAGCAATTGATAATAAGGACTGTTAGCATACACGTCGGCAAGCGCCAGACTTTCGTTGGGATAGGGAATGGAGGTTGCCCTCGTATCCTCTTTGTTCACCGCAAATATCTCGGGATTCTCCCAATCATATTTAGCCGATTGTGCCGTGAGACTAATGCTAACTAAAAAAAATAAAAACAAAAACGATTTTTTCATGATATGTATAATTGGTTAATATAATCAGTACCAAGTAAATGCTTCAGAACGGATACCCTACTGCTATGTGCCAGGCTGTATTCCGCTTCATGTCGAGGGGCTTTAATATAGGCCATTTAAAAGCTGTCTTGTTGATGTATTCGGCGCCTCCACTCGTTTCCATGTAGCGGCTGGCCGGATTATAGACTTTCCAACCGCAATCGAGGCGAATTAAAACATAGTTGAAATCCAAGCGGAATCCCAATCCCCAGGCGCCGGCTATTTCTTTGTAAAAAGTATTTACCCTGAAAGCCCCGTTTTTTTGCCCCTCATATTCTCTGATTGTCCAAATATTACCGGCATCGAGAAATGCGGCCAATTCGAGTTTCCAGAAAACTTTACTCCGGTATTCTACATTCGCATCGAAGCGTATGTCTCCCGATTGATCGTAGAATGTAGCCCCTTGCCTGTTCAATGCACCGGGGCCTAACTCCCGAATCTGCCAACCTCTTACACTGTTCGCTCCACCCGAAAAAAACCGTTTTTGGATAGGCACAATCCGGTTATTTCCATAAGGATATACTACTCCGCCACCCAAACGCCAGGCCAGCGAATTTTTTTCGTCCAAGGGAATAGTCCTGCTATAATCCACATTGCCAAGTGCATACTGCGAATAGCGGGTGTTGAATATTTTTTTACCTTTCTCATTGTCATCCTCCTCAATACCGGTCAATGCCGACAAAAGAGAAAGAAAATTTCCCGCAGTCTCTAACGAAAGTTTTAACGAATGCGTTGAATATAAGCCTCTTCTCTCCGAAGGATTGTAATTGGAATTCACGTATGTGTAGCCTGTGCTCAATATAAACTGGTCGGTAAAACTGTATTTCAAGGCGGCTTCAGTCAGGGTGTTCTCAAAGTCATGGGTAATATTGGGTATATGGATATAGCTGACATCAATGAGGTCGAAAGAGTGCCGGGCCAACGAATTACGCCTATTCTGCCACGAATAAGTAACCCTGGAAGAAAGGATTGTGCGGGTAAAATATTCGGGACGCCGTTGGTAAAAATAATTTAAAGTAAATTGTGTGGAAGCACGGATGCCCTTCCTGAAATCCCTCGACAAAAGAGGAAACATAAATTGAGGGAACAAAACCGATGTCTCTCCGCCTATTTCAAAATAGTTTTCGTCAAAACTCGAAAAACTTGATCCTAGCGCCTCGTACGAACCTTGTAATTTGGCATTAAACAATTCCGAGCCTTTAAAAATATTCCGGTGAGTATAGCCTATACCCGCTCCTATCCCAAACTGACCATCCGAATTCGTGCCTTCTATTTCGGTTGATACGCCTTGTTTTTTATCCGGTACGCAGGTTATTATACACCGGAGTTTTATCGAGTCATTCTCTGTAAATTTCTCATATATGATATTCACATTTTTGAGGATATGCAGCTGATACAGAGAATTATACGTCATCGAAGTAGCATTCTCGTTATAGAGGGCGCCGGGAATTATAAAACAATTATCGTTGATAACATATGGCTTAATATAGTTCCCCCTTTTTCCATAATAAATCTTATATCGCCCATTTTGCCGGTAAATGGTATCTGTTGCCACATAGCTACTTATATCTCCATCCGTTAAAGGATTGTAGTCCACGTAGAAACTGACGTTATCCACAATATATTGCCTGTGCGTACTTTCGTTAATATCCCTGTTTTCAGCCCTTTCCATAAACGGATAGATGGTCAGCTCCAAAGCGGCCATGTCTTTTCCTACAGTTGTATCGGCCACAAAACCAATATATTCCTTATTAAAATCGTAATAACCAAACCGCCTCAGTACCGAAACTACACGCTCCCGCTCTTCATCAAGGAGATTCAAGTCGAAGACCGATTGGTTCTTTATCAAGGTATTGCGCATCAACAGACGGTTCAGGCTGGAGGATGTCAAGGGGTTACCTCTCCCCTGCATATTCCTGAAAATCAGCGTATCGGTTAGTACCGAATCGGGAATATGTATAGCATAATCTTCTATCCGGTAAGGCTCACCCGATTTTATCGAATAGCCGACCCTTACCCGTTTATTTCCCTTTTTTATTTCGGGAGTTACCTGCGCATGTACATAACCTCTGTTGGAAAGAATGCGAGTGATGTTATCTACCGACTTTTCTACTAAAGTACTATCGTAGATTACAGGGGGTTCTCCACCACTCTTAAGAACCCTGTTAATCCATTTCGTTGTGTCGCTTCCCGACATATTATAGATAAATAGAGGAAGTCGGAATATGGCCAGTGTTTTGTAGTTGCTTTTTTGGCTGATGTAGGGTTCAATATCCATGGACGAAAAAGCCTTTGTATCCACTTTCACGCTGGCGCTTTGCAACCAATATTCACCTTCGGGAACATACTTTGTAGAACTGCAGGATGGAACCAGCAGCACAAATACAACGAAAATAAATAAGATATATAGCGGTTTAAACTTCATTCTACCCTTTGCTTTTTCGGTAAAATACGAACAAATAAACAAACCTGTATTCTACGCCTGTAATTTAGACAACAAATTTAGGATTTTAATTGTTTCTTTTCGTAGTTTTGTTCCAAAAAGAAAACAAATATGTAAAATGTTGGACATGAGCCTTAGCAAAAACAAAATAAAATACATCCAGTCGCTGAAAGAAAAGAAGTTCAGAATAGAACATAAAACATTTGTAGCCGAAGGAAATAAAATGGTTTCGGAACTGTTATCGCGCCTGAAATGCCAGCTGCTTATCGGCACAAAAGACTTTTTGGAGAGTTGCGATTCGGATCGTGCCGGAGAAATAATCGAAACCTCGGCAACAGAACTGGCAAAAGCGAGTTTTCTGAAAACGCCACAACAAGCTCTGGCTGTGTTCTATCAGCCTGAGTATGAAATAGACTACATACTATTAAAAACCCAGCTAAGCCTGGCCCTCGATGGCGTTCAAGACCCCGGCAACCTCGGTACGATTGTCCGGTTAGCCGACTGGTACGGCATCGGAACTATTTTCTGCTCGAAAGATACGGCAGATATTTACAATCCCAAAACCGTGCAAGCCACCATGGGCGCCTTGGCAAGAGTAAAACTCCACTACCTCGATTTGGAAGATTTTTTCAACAAAATTATAGATATACCCACTTATGGAACACTACTGGATGGAAGGAACATGTACGAAGAAAAACTAAGTCCCACCGGCATTATCGTGATGGGAAACGAGGGAAACGGCATCAGACCCGAAATCGAAAGATTAATCACGCACAAATTATACATCCCCAATTACCCCGCAGGCCGGGAAACATCCGAATCGCTAAATGTGGCCGTTGCCACAGCGATTATTTGTGCCGAGTTCAGGCGAATAGCCCCCCAACTGTCTGAACCACGATTTTAATATGATAAATAAGATTTACATGATTTTTCGCAGGGGGCTGTCTCATAAGTATTTTTGAACACGAATTACGCAAATTACGCGAATTATCGCAATTTATTTATGGTTGAAATTCAATTAAATAAGAAAAAGATATAGTGGCTTATTTGTGTAATTCGAGTAATTAGCGTTCTTTTGAGACAGCCTCTACATTATTCACATTGGCACATTATTCTAATTATTCACATTGCCCTGCGTCTCTACCTTTGAAACTTTGAACTTTAAACTTTTCACACTACATTTGTGCCTTATTTCAACTATTGATTATTTCAAGCCTTATGAAAATCGAAAATAAATTACAGGCAGACATCATAAAGGGAATCGCCGAGTTATATGGCAACAATATCCCCGAAAATCAGGTTCAACTACAAAAAACAAAAAAAGAATACAAAGGGCATCTCACTTTGGTAACTTTTCCCTTGCTCAAAATATCGAGAAAAACCCCCGAACAAACAGCCGGAGAAATAGGCGCCTGGCTGCTGTCCAACTCCGCCTGCATCGAGGAATACAATGTCATCAAAGGCTTTCTGAATTTATCCATAAAGTCGTCTTGC
The DNA here is from genome assembly GCF_054601255.1 of Viscerimonas tarda. Taxonomy (NCBI): domain Bacteria; kingdom Pseudomonadati; phylum Bacteroidota; class Bacteroidia; order Bacteroidales; family Dysgonomonadaceae; genus Viscerimonas; species Viscerimonas tarda. The sequence goes on from NZ_BAAHWV010000021.1 coordinate 47,113, forward strand.
TGGATTGAGTTGCTGAACAACGCCAATCGGGACGATGCGTACGGCATCAGGACAACCCGGGAGAACACTCCGCTGGTGATGATAGAATATGCATCGCCCAACACAAACAAGCCTCTCCATTTGGGGCATGTCCGCAATAATTTGCTTGGACACGCCTTATCGGAAGTGTTGAAAGCCAACGGGAAAAATGTGGTGAAAACCAACATCGTGAACGACAGGGGAATACATATCTGCAAATCGATGCTTGCCTGGAAAAAATGGGGCAACGGAGCAACTCCCGAATCGACGGGGATGAAAGGCGACCATTTGGTGGGCGATTATTATGTATTGTTCGACAAGCATTACAAAGCCGAACTGGCCGAGTTGGAGGGCAAAGGTTTATCGAAACAGGAGGCCGAAGCTCAATCGCCGTTGATGGCCGAAGCCCGCGAAATGCTTCGTAAATGGGAAGCCGGAGACGAAGAAACCGTCCGGATTTGGGAAACAATGAATAGCTGGGTATATGCCGGTTTCGACGAAACCTATAAAAAAATGGGCGTGAGCTTCGACAAAATATATTACGAATCGCAAACTTACCTGAGCGGAAAAGAGACCGTAACGGAAGGCCTGAAAAAAGGCATATTCTACCAAAAAGAAGACGAATCGGTTTGGGCAAACCTCGAAGGAAATGGCCTCGACCACAAGCTGTTACTCCGTGGAGACGGCACCTCGGTTTATATGACACAGGACATCGGAACCGCCAAAATACGTTTCGACGATTACCCTATCGACAAGATGATATACGTTGTCGGCAATGAGCAGAACTACCACTTTCAGGTGCTGTCAATCGTCTTGGACAAATTGGGTTTCGCTTTTGGCAAGGGCTTGATACATTTTTCGTACGGCATGGTGGAATTGCCCGAAGGGAAGATGAAATCGCGGGAAGGAACCGTTGTTGATGCAGACGACCTGATGGACGAAATGATAGAAACCGCCCGTGAAACATCAAAGGAATTGGGCAAGCTCGACGGCTGCACGCCACAGGAAGCCGACAGCATTGCCGAAACAGTGGGACTGGGCGCCTTAAAATACTTCATCCTGAAAGTTGACCCCAAAAAGAACATGACTTTCGACCCCAAAGAATCAATTGATTTCAACGGAAACACGGGGCCGTTTATACAATACACCTACGCGCGCATCCGGTCGGTGGTGCGGAAAGCTGCCGAGGCCGGAATCGGTCTGCCTGCAAGTCTGCCGGTGGATATTGCCTTGTCGGAAAAAGAACAAAGCCTCGTCCAGTTGCTGGGCGAATTTCCTTCGATTATAAAGCAAGCCGGAGACGAATACAATCCCGCCCTTATTGCCAATTATGTGTATGACCTGGCAAAAGAATACAACCAGTTCTACCACGATTTCAGCATCCTGAAAGAAGAAAATAACGAGTTGAAACTATTCCGTTTAATCCTGTCTCAAAATATTGCCAAAGTGATAAGGCAAGGGATGACGCTGCTGGGCATCAATGTTCCTGAGAGAATGTAGGGGACGTGAAAAATTAATTCGTAACTAATTTCACTCATTTTGTTGTATAGTAATACAACATTTATTATCTTTGTAGTATGTTAAGGAGGATAAGAACTTATGGAGGGTATTTCGAGGACTTCATAAATACGCTAACCGACAAAGAGCAAGAGAAAGTGCAGTATGCGCTCCTGTTGCTAAAAACACAAGACCGATTACCTGTTAAGTTTATAAAACATATAAGGGATGGACTGTATGAATTAAGAATTGAATACAACAAAAATATCTACAGGGTGTTTTTTATTTTTGACAATGATTGCATTGTTGTATTGTTTAACGGATTTCAAAAGAAGACACAAAAGACACCGTTAAACGAAATCGAAAAAGCGTTTAAAATCAGGGAGGAATATTATGCAGACAAACAATCACCAAATAGTTGACTACGATACTGTACTTGATGCCAGGTTTGGTAAAGAAGGAACCTCGTCAAGAATAGAGGCAGAGGAAAAGGCCTTGGCTTTTTATACCGGCAAAGTGATAGAAGATGTCAGAAAAAAAGCCCGTATAACACAAGCCGAACTTGGCCGGCGTATAGGTTCCGACAGGGCATATATATCACGAATTGAAAGTGGCAAAATAGAACCAAAGGTTTCGACTTTTTACCGGATTATGAATGCAATCGGTGTAAAAGTTGAATTATCCATGTCTGTATAACATGCAGTTAATGAACCTTATTCCTCGGATGGTGTTCTATAATTTCCTGGCGGAGAAATTCCCTGTCCATGTGGGTATAGATTTCGGTGGTGGTGATTTTTTCGTGCCCCATCATTTGTTGTATGGCGCGAATGTTGGCGCCGCCTTCGAGCAGGTGCGTGGCGAATGAATGGCGGAAAGTATGCGGACTGATATTCTTCTTGATATTTGCCAGCGCCGCATATTCCTTGATGAAATGGAACACCATGATGCGGGAAATGCCTGTGCCCCGTTTGCTTAAAAACACCGTGTTTTCGTGGCCTTTCTTCACATCAACAAGCTTGCGGTCGAGCATATAGTTATCGAGTTCTTTGATGGCTGCCGGCGAAACGGGCACAAGCCGCTGTTTGCTCCCTTTCCCCTCCACACGGATAAATCCATCGGCCAGAAACATGTCCGAGAATTTCAGATTCGTCAGTTCGGAGATGCGCAGGCCACAGCTGTACAGCACCTCCATGATGGCTTTGTTCCGCCGACCCTCTTTTGTCGATAAATCGGTGGTTCTCATCATATTATCTATCTCCTCTACCGACAGAACGGTGGGCAGTTTCAACCCTATTTTGGGCGTTTCGAGCAGCTCAGTCGGGTCGGATTGCACATAGCCGTCAACAAGCAAAAAACCGTAGAACGACTTGATGCCCGATATGATACGCGCCACCGAACGCGGACTGATGCCCAAATCGTAGAGTTGCGCTACAAATTGTTGCAGATTCTCCAGCCGGACCTCTTCTATTTTCAGCCCTTCGTTTTCCAAAAAACCAAGCAACTTGTTCAGGTCGTCCATGTATGCCTCAATCGAATTGCCCGACAACGACCTTTCGAGTAAAAGATAGCTTTTGTATCTGTCTGTAACGTTTTGCTTCACCATAATGCTAGTTTTCTACAAAGATAAGCATGAATTTAGGCTGTTATCAACTTTGTTCTTAGTTTTATCATTATATTTGCATTTGATTTATTAAAATGCGTGCTATGGACTCATTCAAAAAACTCGTGAAAATTCTGTTCGGCAAGTTCTCGAAGGTACAGCTTATTGTACTTGCGGTAATCATTTTATTTGGATTTATCATCAGCGACAGCAGTATATTTGCCCGCATCGAATACAATGCCGAGATTAGCAATTTGAAGAAACAAATAGAATATTACCAGAACAAAACGGAGGAGGACAAGCGGAAACTGAACGAACTACGCTCGAACAAAGAGAATATTGAGAAGTTTGCCCGCGAAAACTATTTGATGAAGAAAGAAAACGAAGAAATTTTTATAATTAAATAAAGCGGATGAATCAGAAAACAAAAGATATTCTTTATCCGGTTTCGGCAATAGCTATTCTGGTTGCAGCCGTTGTGTATGCTTTCGCGCCCGATGTTGCCGGTTACATCATGATAGCCGGTGTTGCAGGCTTTACGTTTGTAACGCTCACATCTCCCTATCCGGGGAAAAGCATTCGGGGAAAACGGTTGTTTAACATCCAGCTCCTGGCCATTTTGCTGATGATTGTCTCCGCCGCCCTGATGTTTGAAAAAATAAACCAGTGGGTAGTTACCTTACTACTCGCAGGAATATTTACGTTATATTGTTCGGCGCTGTTACCCAAAGAATTGGAGAAAGAAAATAAGGAATAAACCCAAAACGCAATCAAGGGACCACCTTCCCAGGCAATCCCTTGACATATTCCATATTTTAATATCCAATTTAATTAGGCTGATTTTCTCTTAGCGCTTGCACGCCAGGATATTTATATGGAGCAGCCCCTCCAAACCTCCCCGTAGGGGAGGCTTCAAAAGTCCCCCTGCGGGGGATTTAGGGGGCTGGAATTTGGAGGGGCTTTTTTGTATATTCTACACTTCCGTCATCATACACCGTCCGCTTGATTAGCAGGCCTTTGGCGGTTGCTTTTGTCGGCTTGCCTGTCAGGTCGATGAATGAGGAGGATAGTTCTACTTTACCTACGGCTTCCTTAACTTCTCTTACTCCTGTTGATACATCTTTGAAGTAGATTTTTATGCCGAAGATGTTGGGTGCGGAGTTGTTTGAGCTGGAGAAATTTACGGTGGCAAAGTTTCCTGATGTGGCCCATTTTAAGCGGATGGCTTTTACCTGACTGTCGAAGTTGGCTATCTCTGTTTTTGGTGTTACGGGAAGGGCGCCCTGATAGGCTGTTTCGGGTATCAGATAGGCGGCTACCAAGCAGGCATCAACCTGACTGGTAGGGAATCCCAGGGCTTTAGCTACGTTTAATGTTGGGGCAGTGGGCATGCCTACATTCTCCCAGAAATAGACGCCTGGAAAATTCGTATCAGCTGCACCGCCTGTCAAGCTTACTGCTACAACGGGATAGCTTGAAGCGGAGGCCAGCGACGAACCGGAGTACTCCACTTTTTCGATAATGAAGGCGCCGTTGTTGAGGATGTCAATGTAACCTCCTGCGTTCAATGTCAATGCCGTAAATGCGCTGTTAATACTTAGACAGGCTACGGAGCCCACTATATCATCTCTGACGCTTCCGCCGGACACGCTTACGGTGATGCCGTTGCCTGCATTGCTGTACAAGGCGCCCGATGATACATCTGCCGGAGCAAAGTTTTTGAGTACAATGGCCGGGTCGCCTTGAGCGGTTGCAGCTAAACTGCCGACTAGTAGCATGGATGCTAACATAAATTTTTTGTAATTCTTTTTCATAAACTAAAATTTAGCCCCTCCAACCTCCCCGGCCTCTATCCCCCTACGGGTACTTTCTCCAAAAGGAGAAAGGAAAAGGTAAAAGCTTTTGGAGGCTTTCAGGGTGTTATTAATACTATTTTTTTTGTTTTATCGCAAATGCGCTCCCAGCCCCCTAAATCCCCCGTAGGGGGACTTGTTGAATCCCCCCTACGGGGGGTGGGGGGGCTGTTGGTTATTTTATTATTTTTTTACTAACCGTCTTACCACCTGCATAAACCTTCACAATAACCAAATTCTCATTGCCGAGCGTTGCATTCAACGAATGGTTATTAGGCCTGGCCGAATAGATGATTTGACCTTGTACGTTATATACAAATACTTCATCTATCACTTCCTGCGATTCGATATGTAACAGCTTGTCTTTTACAGTTATTACTATTGATTCGTCATCGGTTTGGGCTTCGGCCAGGCCTGTTTCTACTTTCACTATTTTTAGCGAGAAGCGGTTGTCGATAAACAGGTTTTCGTCGGGCGTTACGTTGTCGAAGGTGTACATCGATTGTTTAGTCAGGTCGTAATCCTTTCCGGTGGCGGCGTCGTACAAATAGGCTTTGCAATCGGCTGCCACCAAGTTGGTCAGGTTACCTATGTTGATGGTAATCTTTTCGTTCGATGGCGTCCTGAAGCCCAATGGTACGGCGCCGCCTGTTTTGAGGTACTCGTATGGTAAGGAGTTCAGGTTGACGCGTTTACCGTCTCCCGACAGGCTGTAACTGCCTATTGGCCGCACATCGGAGCCTGTTGACGAAAAGAGCGCCATTACGTCTTCGTTGCCATCGAACCCGGCTGCATAGTTGTCGCCGAAGCTGATGTAAGTCTTTGAGCGACTGGCGCCTTGCGTTGCTGTAACCGGAACATCCAGGCGTTTATTGCTGTCGGTGGCTACGGCTGCGCTACGGATTGTATTTCCCGGAACGCGTTCGGTCATGGCGCCGTTGACAGTGAGCGTTGTGAATGGTGCAATGGCTTCTACTATAAAGGCTTGCATAGGCGCTATATCCTTTGTCAGCGTACTGGCGCTGCCTATTTTGTAGTAGTCGTAATTACCGGTGGAGGGGTTCAGAATCCGGTACTCGTTCTTGATTTTTCCCGAATTGGCTGCATGGAACTTGTCGAAATCCAAATGGGCCATAAAGGGGTTGCCGACCATCACAAACCGGCCTGCAGCAGGTGCATCGGGCGTTGTCAAATCGAAATTGGCGCCGTTGGCTCCCGAGCCGTCAAAAATAAAGCGGTTGGCATTTGTTCTCGACACGTTGAATGTCGGGAAATCGGGACTTATATTGTCTGTGCCTTTGTAATATATATTGTAGCTCAAATCCTTTTTGGGGAATGCGAAGGGGTGTATTCTTTCCTTGTCTTTGTTATCACTTACCCAGACTCCTACGCCTTGACCTTTCTCAAAAGTTACATCCGGCTCGGTGAGCAGCCAACTCCATTCGGGACCTATGGCATCGCTGAAACTTCCGTTCGATGAGTTATTTATACCCCATACCTTGATATAGGCTGTAATGGAATCCTTCGCCGGTATCGGATTATCGACATAGAAGTCGCCCACGTAGAAGTTTTTCAACGGCGGAGCGAACATGTACCAGCGGTGCGTCCGGAGATTGGCCTCCACAAATGCCTTATTATACGTCAACAGGTCGGGACGTTTGATTTCGCCGCCAAAGTTGAAGTAAATGCTGTCGGCTGTGGGCACGCCCAGTGGCGGATAGGGCAGCGTAGTTGTCGCGCCCAAATCGGGGAAGTTGAGGCCACCACCTGCGGTTATAAGCACATTGGTACAGGTTTGCGGAATGTTGGCCAGCGGATACACACCTGTGGGATCGGCCGGATTGTACCAGTTGTCGGGATTGTGCCAGTCGCCGTCGTTTGTGGGCTTCCTCCACACCAGGCTGTCGGGTGCGCGATAAACATAAATGGTATCCAGCAAGGGCGAAACGGGGGCTCCTGTGGTTTTGTAGAAAGCCTGCACCAGCATGTACGACACCGGAGCGGAATCTTTAGGACCAAAGGAGCGAGTATCGGAATAGGCGCCGCCGTCTTGGAGTACGTTGCCACCGGGGGTGGGCAAGTACCATTGAATATTGTAGGTGTTTATTGGGTTGGCGATTAGCGTACCACTGCTGCCTTCGCACAGAATGGTCATACCGTCGAGGGCATTGAAGCCCAGCGCGCGGTTGTTGTAGCCTTCGTGGCATTCCTCCATGCCGCTGTATGCGGGGCTGAGGTCGCCCGGGTCGGTAGTCAGGTTCATGGTGATGGCGTAACCGTCAACAGGTGTTACCGGCAAATCGCCTACCGGAACGGTGAACGACACTGCCAGCGAGGCGCCGGGGTTCAGACCCGATGCGTTATCGATACGGTAGCTGTAAGCGCCGCCGCTTGCGGGATCACTATTTACCACTTTTTGATAGACCGCAGGACTTCCTGTGAATGAATACATCTGGAAGTTGATAGGGCCGGTAAATACTACACCGCCAATGTTTTGTATAGTAACTTTCACACTCATGTTGCCGCTGCCATCGTATTCTATTTTGCGCGGTGCGCCCGCTCTAAAGGTCAGGTCGGCGCCTTCGGTTGTCATCGTTCCTTCGAGGTTCAGCATCGTGGACTGTTGCAGGAAGTTATTGAATGGCCGCGTTATTGTTCCATCGGCTGCTATAAATTTGGCCGCCGGACTGATGGGACGCTTGGGAATGGTGAGGTCGTCGTTCACCCAAAGGGGGTTATACATTGCCTGATGCCACAGATTGCGGGCAGGCGCCCATTTTTCGGAGTCGACAGTGGTATTAGCGGCATAAACACGCAACATACCATGCGTTTGATCGCCACCGCTAATATCATTCATTGTTGTGGCAATTTCGGCATGGCCATCATTGTCAATATCTATCACCGAGGGGTATTCGTTCAGGGTTCCCGAGAATACATTCGAAAAAGTAGCTTCTACCTTTGCTTGCGGTACACCGCTTACGATTGTATCCTTAATAATGCGCAAAGTGGTAATATCGCGGTAAATCATGCGCGCTTGACCATCCTGAGCGAAATCGAACATGGACATCGTGGTGTTGGCAGACGTATCGGATGTAGGTACAGACCACCTCTTAACTAAATTTCGATTAGGAATATCCAATTTATAAGCTTCAAATATACTGGCGCTTGTTACGGCAAATTCGGGGTATCCGTCTCCATCAATATCTCCGGCAAACGGACGGGAGGGGCCGCCATTTGTCGCCATCGATGCCCTGTTGTTATGGTATAATTGTCCGGTGCGTGGGTTATACACATACACATGAGCGCCTGCATCTTTACAACCAACTATCACATCCAATTTTCCATCCAGGTCTATATCCACAACACCTGTTGTACCATCTCCAATGTCGGTACGAGTAGCGTCCCATCGTTCGGTATAATCATTGCCCGCAGCATTAGGCAGCAAAAAATCGGCTTTGTAGTTGGCTCTGCGCCACAAGCGGTAGGTATTTAATGGGTTTTGGCTGGTATAATCTTCGATATGCACTTTATATACGCTGCCGCCGCCAATCAGTTCGGGGTATCCGTCCCCATCCACATCCACAGCAATCATACCCATCGAAAATACACCGACAGTAGGGGATTGATGTCCGCCACGCGAGAAGTAGTAACCGGCAGGAGCCAGCCCACCTGCTCCGGCAGTAGTAGGCGCCACTGCTGTACCGGCATTATTGGTTGTAACCATTAGCAACTGGCCGGTTTCGGCATTAAATATCCGTTCGCCGCAAATAATCTGTTGATTGCCATCCCCCATAAGATCGGTAATAAAAGGTTGAGGCGCATGATAGTTATCATTTTCATTCAGGGATACGCTCCAAGTTTCGGTGTAAGCGCCTGTTCCGGTTCCGGTCTTGTCGTAGCGGTACAATATATGCATCTTTGGATTGGCAAAAAAGATGGAAGCAGGAATTGTCTTCGGATCGACACTTCCGTCTGTGATCTTGGCTATGGCAACATACAATCCGCTCCAGTGTGTGGACGCGGTCCATCCTGTAACAGGAATCACATATTTTACATCCAAAGCCTTTGTCGTTTCATTATAATTGTACACAACAAGATTACTGACAGTATTATATGAGCTACCGTTTCTAACTGCATTAACTATCAGTTCCACCTTACCGTCATTGTCAATATCTCCGCCAAAAACCTCCGACAGCGTACTGATCTGATACCCGCCATTTGCTATGTTGTAGCTTGATGAGGTTAATTGTGCTATATCAAATTTTATCCCCTCCGGCTTGGTAAAGCAGCTGGCATCGGAAATAGGGCCGGGCTTTTCACCAATATAAATATAAGCCTTGGCCGTAACGGGCGCCGGGCTTGAGGGGCACTGTATGGAATACACCAGCGAGTCCACACCCGATTGTTCGCCGGGGATATACAAAATAGTGTGTGTAGTGGGGTCGTATCCTGCCCAAGCGCTTGTTTTATAAGGCCCGGCGGTTACCGTTACCACCAAGTCGCCTATTTGGCAAGCATCGCCATAAAAGTCGTTAGCCAACACATCAAGAGTACTCGCTCCCCACTCGTTGTTAGGCTGCACAAAAAAGTCGTCAGGGTTGGCAATAATCACCTGTGCCTTCACCGTTTGCACACCCAACAGGCACCCGATAAGCGCGGCGAATAAAAATTTATATTTTCTCATTTTTCCTAGTTTTAAAGAATGAATAAGCAAAAAGCAATAAGCTCATCGAGAGCACAATAGTGTAGTCAACAGCAGCCACCGGCAGCCATGTTTCCTTGTTGCCGTTCCCCTT
>NZ_BAAHWV010000022.1:0-56582 GCF_054601255.1 Viscerimonas tarda
AAGACCACAGGACTATGCGAGTACTGACACACTTTTCTACTCCACCAACAGGGCGGTGGCAGCGGTGGGTAAAGAACTGTTCATTAACTATTCGCATAATGTCGCTTAATTTTGAGTACTTACTTATGAATATGCTTTATATAAAGATGAGGCCAACTTTAATGACTACGGCACGTACTTGTTCCGTAAAAATCCGACCATTGCTCAAGATTTGGCCGACCCCACTTCGCCTCTCTATCAGATAAAAAATCATACCAACCCCCTGATTTATTCCGATACCGACTGGGTGAAGATGATTTTGAACCAATCGGCTCCTCAAACCATTTCCAATGTCAATGTTTCGGGAGGTACGGATAAAGTACGTTACTTTACCTCTGTCGGTTTATTGACGCAGGACGGCCTTTTCAAAAATTTTGATGCAGGCTACAACGGTAATTTCTATTACCACCGCTATAATTACCGCACCAACCTCGATGTGGATTTCACTTCCACCTCTACCCTGTCGTTGAATTTGGGCGGACGTTTGGAAGAAAAGAATCGTCCGATTTCGGGCGAAGACCAACAGCAACTGTTCCGCCATATTTATTGGGCAAATCCCTTGGCCGGCCCCGGAATTGTGAACGGAAAATGGATTAAAGCAAATAGCGCATACAACAAAGTTGGTGGCTCGGACGGATTATCGCCCTACTACGGAAAAGGATTTAGCTATGCCATAGAAAATGTATTGAATCTGGATTTGGCCTATACACAAGACCTGAAGATGCTTACTCCGGGACTGAAATTCAGCCTGAAAGGCGCTTATAACAGCGGCAATACACAAGGAAAAGAACGTACATCTTCCATCGAATCTTATCTCCCTACCTATAAAAAGGATATGGGTTGGCTAAGCGATTCCGCCACCAACCCCGACGAACTGGTTTTGGTGCAGCAAGGTACAAGAGGCGCCTTGAGCTACAACGAAAATAAAAGTGTATGGAGAAACTGGTATGTGGAAGGAGCTGTTAATTATGCCCATGCTTTCGGCAAGCACGATTTTTCGGGATTGTTGCTGGCCAATCAAAATGTAAAATACTATCCTTCGGGCGATTATCAGGGAGTTCCCAATAGTTATGCGGGTCTTGTTGGTCGTGTTATCTACAACTACAACACTACTTACCTGGCCGATTTCAGCGTCGGCTACAACGGTTCCGAAAATTTTGCACTCAACAAGCGTTACGGTATTTTCCCCGCCGGTTCTGCCGGTTGGATTATTACCAATGAAGATTTCTTCCCACAAAGCGACCTGTTGAGCTATTTAAAAATAAGGGCTTCTTATGGTGTGGTTGGAAACGACAGAGGGAGCTCGGGCAGCGCACGCTTCCTGTATTTGCCCAATACATGGGTAAGAGGAGATGTGTGGGGCAATAGAGGCGACCACGACCCCGGTTACAATTATAATTTCGGTACCGGCGGCAATTGGCAGGAGGGAATCACCGAATCCCTAATCGGTAATCCGATTGTAACTTGGGAAAAAGCCTATAAGCAGGATTATGGAATTGATTTTTCGATGTTTGACAGCCGTTTATCGGGCACAATTGATTATTACTTCGAAAACCGGAAAGATATTTTATGGACGTCGAGTTCTTCTGCGGCATTGGGTATGGCGCTGCCCCAATTAAATTTAGGCAAGATGCGGAACGAAGGCGTGGAAGTCGATTTCAAATGGAACGACAAGATAGAGAAAGTAGAATACGGCGTTAAGTTCAATGCCGCTTATACCAAAAATACGGTTGTTTACATGGACGAAGTTTTGTCGCCCTACTCGTATGCCAACGAAACCGGACATTCCATCAATCAGAATTTCGGCTATAAAGTCAAAGGTTTTTATTACGAAGGAATGGAAGGCGTTGCTAATCAGAGCGATTACGAATTGAAGCCGGGAGACGTGGTATATGAAGACCTGAATCATGACGGTGAAATAGACACGGACGATATGTGCGCCATCGGTTATCCGAATTATCCCTTGCTGACCGGCGGTTTGACACTGGAATTGAAATGGAATAATTTCGATTTCAGCGTATTGTTTACCGGCGCCGCGCTTACATCCCGCTTGTTGTCGTCAACATTCAGGGAGCCTTTGGACGAAACCGGCGACCGGGCGCTGCTGCAATACCAATTCAATAACCGGTGGACTTCGACCGAAATGGTGAACAAAAACACCTTGCCTAGGGCATCTGTCAGCAGCCGTTCCAACAATTATGCAGCATCCGATTTATATATCCGCGATGCCGATTACATCCGGTTAAAGAACTTCCAGATTGGCTATAATTTCAATGCGGCTTTTATGAAGAAATTGGCATTGAAACAGTTAAGACTATATATTACCGGATACAACATCCTTACATGGGATAAACTGAAAGTATTGGATCCGGAAATGTACACACGCGAACGTTCCGATTATCCGGTGATGCGGATTATTAATTTCGGAGTTAATGCTACATTTTAAAAGTTGAGAATTGAGAGTTAAAAATCATTAGAATTATATATATGAAACGATTAACCATAAAATACAGTTGCTTATTGTTGATATTCGGCTGCCTCTTTTCTTCTTGTGTAGGAGACTTGGATTTGGGTGATGAATCTATGAAGGAACCGGATGTATCGCAACAATTGGTGTTGGACACCGTTTTCTCCAATGCGGTGGATGCGCAGAAAGTGCTGACCGGCGCTTATTCGTGCCTCTGGTACGGTTTGCCTTGGTATTGGAACGAAAGGGCGCAAAAAATGAACATGGGTATCATGGAATCATTAGGCGATAATTACCAGAGTTATTTGGATTGGGACAACCTAAACCGGGCATACTACACCGGAAAGATGAGCGCAGGAGAAGAAGGCGCACATTCCAAATATTGGTACGGGAATGCGAGTACCAATGACCCAACAAAAGCCGAAGCGCAATGGGTGGGTATTCGTCGCGCCTACTTGTTCATCGAAAACGTGGACAGAGCGCCCGATATGACGCCCGAAATGAAAAAACGCCTGAAAGGGGAAGCCAAAATGGTGATTGCCTGCCTTCATGCGGATATGTTTCGCCATTTCGGTGGATTGTGCTGTGTAAGAAAAGCTCACGACCCCAACGAAGGCTTCAATGTCCCTCGCTCGAGCGTGAAAGAAACCCTCAAGTTTATTACGGATTTGTGCGATTCGGCCTACGTGGATTTACCATGGGCCTTGCCTGTTAGCGAAGTAGCTACTTGGGACGGACGCTTCACAGGAGCGGCGGCCTTGGGATTGAAGATTCGCGTACTTTTGTTTGCGGCCAGCCCCCTGTTTAATTCGGACGAACCTTTTTATACAAAAGAAACGGTTGAATCTGTTCAGGAGAATCATGTCTGGACGGGAGGTTACGACCCTGCTATGTGGCAGGATGTAGTAAATGCCTGCGACCTGTTTTTCAGAGAACAAGCGGCAAACGGAACACCTGTTTTGTCCTCCGATTTCCGTACCGCTTATTTCAGACGCGCTGGAAATGGTGGCGAATCCCTGATTTCGACCCGTGTCAGAAGCGATTGCGGCAATTGGAACCAATGGGACTACCAAGTCTTCGTAAATTTTGGCTATGGAATTGCCAATCCAACCCTCGAATATGCGAATATGTTTCCCATGGCAGACGGTACGCCGTTTGACGAATCGGTTTGGGACAATACGGATATTGTACCTTACAAAGACCCGTTTGCAGGCCGAGACCCGCGTTTGTACGAAACCCTCGTGGTCAACGGTATGTCGTACAACGGACGTACTGCCGAATGCTATCTTGGCGGAAGGGATCGCGGAACAGGCGAGACCGCTTATTTAGACGGAGATAATACCGACCCGAACGGCAACGGAACAATGAACTTCTGTAGCGGAATGGGCGATTTCAAATTCAATCTGGGGGCAACCTCTTCGGGTGGAACACGCGGTTTGCAAAACGGACTGCATTGGCCCTATTTGCGCCTGGCCGAAATCTATTTGAGCTATGCCGAAGCATTGAATCAGGTGGGAAGAACCCCTGAGGCTTTTAAATATATAGACGATGTGCGCGCCCGCGTAGGCTTGAAGGGACTTCAGGCGTCCAATCCGGGAAAAACATGGACACGGGAAGCTTTCTTGGAAGAAGTATTGCGCGAAAGAGCCTGTGAATTTGGTTTGGAAGAAGTACGCTTCTTCGATTTAATCCGCTGGAAAAGAGAAGGCGACTTCCGCAAACGCTTGCACGGATTACTTATCAGGCAAAAAAGAAATGCCAATGGCGTGCCAACAGGTGAATTTTCGTACGAGAAAGTGGCCTTGAAGAAACGCTTCCTGCAAGATACGGATGAAGGTAGAGTGAATTTTGATTCCAAATGGTATTTATCCGCTTTTCCTATTGATGAAGTGAGAAAAGGATATGGTTTAACTCAAAATCCGGGATGGTAAGGGTAATTGAGAATTGATAATTGAAAATATAATAGATTATGAAACATAAATATAAATTTCTGTTACTCGCTACAGGTTTGCTTTGCTTGTCAGAACTGTCGGCTCAAACAATCAATGTAGCCGGCAAATTGACGGATGCTTACGGCAATCCGTCAGGCGGGGCAGGCGTGAGGATATTGAACAGCAAAATGGACATAGAACCGGTTGCAAAAGACGGAACATTTACCATTCAGGCCGGTATCGGAGATTATCTGGAAATAGAAACCTCCGATTTCAAAAAGAAAACAGTACAGGTAACGGATACGTTTTTGCTGGTTACAATTACCGGCAAGGATGCGCTGATAAATTCGGGTAAAGATATATTCATCCCCCAATTTGAATCAACGGCAGCGGTTTCTTCGTTTAGTAGCGAGCAAATCATGAAAAGTTCGGCCCTCAATCCGGCGAATGCTTTTTACGGCTTGGCATCCGGTTTAACGGTCTTGCAAAACGGCGGAACGGAATGGGACAACGACCCCACGATGTACATTCGCGGCTTGGGCGGTTTAAGCGGAAATTCCGAAATATTAATCTTGGTCGATGGATTTGAACGTCCGCTAAACGGCCTGGTGAGGGACGATATAGAAAGCGTTCAGGTATTGAAGGATGCGGCGGCAACTGCTTTGTACGGACTGCGGGGCGCTAACGGCGTGATTGTGGTAAACACCAAGAAAGGTAAATACAACGATATGGAGATTTCGGTCTCTTACGACCATGCCTTTACTTCGCCGGTTCGCCTGCCTAAATTTGTCAATGCTTACACCTACGCCAAAGCAATGAACGAAGCGCGGGGATACGATGGCTTAGACCCTATGTATAACGAATATGCACTCGGTCAGTTTCAAAGCGGCGATTCGCCTTACCTCTATCCCAATGTGGATTGGGTAAACGAAATGTTTCGCGACCACGGGGCTTCCAATATTTACAATGTATCTATCCGCGGCGGCAGTTCCAAAGCGCGCTACTACGGCAATTTGAATATGCAGAACAACTACGGCTTTCTGAAACCGGCAAGCATATACGAAGATTACAATACACAAATGTTGTATTCCAAGATGAACGGACGTATCAATCTGGACATCAATGTAACGCCGACTACCGACTTTATTGTTCGCATGAACGGGAATATTGCCGAACGGAATTATCCGGGCAATAATTATTCCGATTTGATTAATTACGTTTATACTGTTCCTTCTGCCGCTTTCCCCATCAGAACAGAATCGGGAAACTGGGGAGCAAGCGATATTTGGCCGACTAACCCGATAGCTCGCGTAGCCGCTTCGGGAAACACCATCAATCACACCCGTTCCTTGTCGTCGGATGCCGAATTGAAACAACGCTTGAGCGCTTTCGTAGAGGGTTTGTCTATCAGCGCCAAAATCGGTTACGACAATTACAGTAATCTCTTTGAGAGTACTACACGGAACTATGCTTACGAAACAACAAATATTACCTACGATGTCGCCGGATTGCCTGCCAATGTTCAGCATTCGGTGCAAGGTAAAAATGAAACAGTTCCTTTTTCAAAGGACATCAATACGCAATGGCGGCGTTTTAGTATGGAAGCGCGGGCGAATTACAACCGTGTTTGGGAAAAATCCAAACTGGATGCGGCATTTGTCTATTCCTTGGAGGATTATGTGATACCGGGGCAAAACAATACTTACAACCGGATGCACTACGGCGTTCTGGCGCATTACGGCTATCTGAACCGCTATTTTGTGGATGGCGTATTTTCTGTCAGCGGTTCCAATCAATTGCCGCCGTCCAATAAGTTCGGTTACTTTCCGGGCATTTCGGGCGCATGGGTCGCTTCGGAAGAGGCATTCTTGAAAGATATTGATTTCATTGATTTCCTGAAAGTGAGAGCCTCATGGGGAATGACAGGCCTCGATAACCGTCCCGGAGCCAATCTTTACAGGCAGACATTCGGTTCGGGAACCGGTTATCTGTTCGATGCTTCGGACAATACCAGTTCCGGCATGAAAGAAAACCGCTACCCCAGCTTGAATATGACTTACGAAAAAGCCTATAAGACCAATGTCGGAGTAGATATTTCGGTTTTCAAAAAATTGAATTTTACAATAGACGCCTTTTTAGAACAGCGGAGGGATATTTTGGTTTTAGCCTACGGAACGCTTTCCTCGGCTTTGGGTCAGGATTTACCTTACAACAATGTGGGCGCCGTGGATAACAAAGGAATTGACGTCGGCTTGAACTTCGGCGACCAAAGCAAAGATTTCAAGTACCGGATTGCCGGTAATTTCGCTTTTGCCCGAAGCAAGGTCATCGAAAGCGGAGAAGAATACAAGCCTGACGAATATTCAAGGGAAAAAGGACGTCCTGTCGGGCAAATCTTCGGTTATGTCGCAGACGGATATTATACCCAAGCCGATTTGGACAATCCCAATACACCTGCCAATGCCTTGTACAAAGACCTTGCGCCGGGTGACATCAAATTCAAGGATAAGAATGAGGATGGAATTATCAACGAATACGACCGTACCTATATCGGATACAACAGTACCTGTCCCGAAATTTATTATTCCGCTTCCATCAATCTGGAATACAAAGGCTTTGGTATTGATGCTTTAATTCAGGGCGTAACGAATTATACTGCACAGTTGAATCTGGTCAGTATGTATCGTCCTTTGTATGGCAATACCACCCTTTCGGAATATTATTACAACAATCGCTGGACTATAGAAACTCCAAATGCCCGTTTCCCAAGATTGACTACGCTGGATAATACAAACAACAACGCAATGAATACCGTTTGGTTAGCCGACCGTTCGTTCCTGAAACTGCGGCATTGCGAGGTGTATTACAAGTTTTCCAACCATTGGTTGAAACATACTTTAGGATTGCAAAACATGAAAGTCTATCTGCGGGGAATGGATTTGCTGACTATCAGCAATATCAAGGAAACAGACCCGGAAATAATCGTTTCCGGTTATCCGGCTGCTTCTTCCATTAATGTTGGATTGTCGTTAAACTTTTAATTTATTTTGGTATGAAAAAGACAGCATTATACATTACAGCAATTGTTTTATCGGGCTTATCTTCCTGCATAACAGACGGCGATTTTTTGGAATACGACGAATCGACCGTCTATAACGCGGATGCTATTCGTAGCAGTTATGAGCGCACCACCCAATATGTTACAGATATTTACAGTTACCTGCCCACCGATTTCTACACGGTGGGGGCGGCCATGCGCTCGTCGGCTTGCGACGAAGGAGAATATGCTTGGGTTACGAGCGATATTCACAGTATGACCAATGGGCAATGGAGTCCGCGCAAAGCCATCGACAACAACTGGTCGCATTTTTACAAAGGTATCCGGGCGGTAAATCTCTATTTGGAAGAATTTAACAACAGTACGTTCGATTATCTTCAATACGACCGTGATTATGAAAGTAAATACATGACCCGTTACCGTAATTATGAGTATGAAGTGCGGTTCCTGCGGGCTTTCTTTCATTTCGAGCTGTTGAAACGTTACGGACGTATTCCTTTGGAAAAGCATACATTAACCGACAGCGAAGTCAATAATCTCGTACCGGCTCCATTTGACGAAGCAGTACAGTTTATTACGGATGAATGTGATAGTATCAAAGAACACCTTCAACCCGAATATGGCAGTAATTTTGACAATGAAGTGAGCCGGATTAAAAGGTCGGCGGCTTACGCGCTGAAGGCACGGGTATTGCTTTATGCGGCCAGTCCGCTGCACAATCCCGGCAACGACAGAAGCCGCTGGGTAAAGGCAGCTGAAGCCTCCGCCGATATGCTGAAAGCGGTCGATAACAGGGAACAGGGCTTTATATTAGAGCGTTTGCCGTTTTATGAACTGGTAATGGCAGCTACCTCTTATGCCACGCAACAGGAAGTTATTTTGGCTACCCGCACGGCCAGATCGGGCGATTTGGAAAGGAATAATTTTCCTATTGGCGTGGAAGGAGGAAATTCGGGCAATTGTCCGACTCACAATCTGGCCGAAAAATACGGAATGCAAACGGGCCGGACTTTCGATGAAAAGAACCCGTGGAGATACCGCGACCCGCGACTCGGATGGGTAATAGCTCTAAACGGCGAACGTTTTGCCTACAGTCAACCGACTGAAATATGGGAAGGCGGCCTCAGCGGATTACCCAAAATAGGCGCTACAAAAACCGGTTATTACCTCAAGAAATTTCTTGTCGGCGACACCAATCTCAAGCCGGGTCAGACTTCTACATTCGGTCATGCTTTCATCCTGTTCCGTTATGCGGAAGTATATCTGAACTACGCAGAAGCTGTAAATGAAGCATACGGGCCAAATACCGTTCCCGAATTTTACACAAAAACAGCTATCGAAGCAGCTAATGTAGTAAGAGGCAGGCGGGGCTTGACTATTCCGCTTTATTCCGCTGCCGATTTCGACCAATCGTCTTTTCAAGCGGAATTGAGGGACGAACGCTGGCGGGAACTGGCTTTTGAAGACCATCGTTTTTGGGACATTCGCCGCTGGAAAATCGGGGCGGAAACGCAACGCGACATCAAACGTTTGCGCATCCAGTTAGACCCGACCGACCCGCGCGGCAGAACATATATCTATTCCGTAGAAACAGACGTAAATGCACGTTATTGGGACGATAAAATGTATCTCTACCCCATACCGCAGGACGAGCGGGATAAAAATTCAAGATTAGGACAAAATGTGGGATGGGAGTAAAAAAATGCGACATTTCTAAGAAATATTAATGATGAAATATATATCAAAATTAGGCTTTGCGCTGATACTGACGACAATGTCCATATCCGCTTACGCAGTAGATGTTGTAGTTCCTGTGGGAAAAACAACGGTAAGTTCTTATTCCGACAGTCAGGTCAGAGTTTCCGACAAAGCCGATTTACACCTTACATCGGCAACGCCGTTAAGCAACAGCACAATTACGCTGGAAACGGAAAATGCGTGGCTGTTTTTCGACAACCTTCGTCCGAGCGAAGTCATCGGTGCGTGGTTGCAGTATGTGAAAGTGGGCAACACGCAGGCCATGAACGGAACAAATGTGCGCGTGGAAATTCATGTGCAGGGAACGGTTGTTATCCCTCACCCTGCCGGGATTGAGCCATTGGAAGTGTTTGACGGAGCCGGTTTTTCGGGTAACAGGCTGATATGCAATCTTGCATACCACAATACTTTGGGAACAATGGACAACGCAATCCGTTCGTTCAAACTCAAAAGAGGATACATGGCTACTTTGGCAACCGCATCCAACGGACGGGGTTTCAGCCGCGTTTTTATTGCCGACGAAACCGATTTGGAAGTTTCGCAGTTGCAACCCGAATTAGACCGGACTGTCTCTTTTATTCGCGTATTCAAATGGTATAATCCTTCGGTAAAAGGCGTTTGCGGCAGCAGTGACGGATATGTTCAATTAACGCAATCTACATGGTGGAATAATTGGGGCGCTGGCAGCAACAGTCAAACCGATTATGAATTTGTACCGATGTGGAACAAACTGAACGGGAGTTGGACTGCCATTAATAACAAGACCAACGTAACCCATCTCTTGGGACTGAATGAACCCGACCACCCCGAACAGCACAAAGACGACAACGGCGAAAAAGCCATAACCGTTGCCCACGCTATTCAGGAATGGCCAAGTATGCTGGAATCGGGTTTGCGAGTCGGCTCGCCTGCCTGTACGGATTGGAACTGGCTGTTCCAGTTCATCGACGAATGCGACCGGCTGAATTACCGCGTGGACTTTGTTGCATGGCACGCCTATTGGGGCGGAAAATCGCCGGAAGCCTGGTACAACGACTTGAAATATATTCACGAACGCACCGGACGTCCTATCTGGATAACCGAATGGAACAACGGCGCCAACTGGACAAGCGAGGGCGGTTGGGATAGAGACCAAAGTTCAACCTCAAGCCCCAAGCCGCTTCTGAATACAGAGGCAAACAGGCAAAAACAATTAAGGGATATAACAGCCATATTGCAGGTAATGGATACCGCTTCTTTTATCGAACGGCAATCGCTTTACAATTGGGTGGAAACGGCACGGATGATAGTTACCAACTCTGATAACAATAACAGCAGGGCTTTGACGCCTGCCGGAGAATATTTCAGGAATGATAAATCGCAACCGGCTTTCAAGAGAAGCAAAGAATACCTGCCTACATGGAAAGTCCCTGCGCCGGTTATTGCAAGCCACGCTATTACGGCTAACAATACGAGGCTGGAAATCAATCTGACTGCTTCCGTGTATAATGAATTGACTGTTTCATACATTGTAGAGGAAAAAATCGGAACAGGAGATTATACTCCTATTGCCAACGGGAGTAATATTCCGATTATAAGCAAATTGACTGTTCCTGTCAATATTACCCAACAAGGCAAACATTCTTATCGGGCGAGAGCCGTTGACCGTGCGGGGAATATCAGCGAGCCAAGCGTTGAAATCCTGTTTGCAGTAAGCGCCAACAGCGATATTCAGTTTGATGCGATTGAGATGACTTCATTGGATTGGACTACCCTGTATTACGGAAAAACATTTGAAACGCCTCCTGTTGCCGTTTTGGGAACGCCGGGTTACAATAACATGTCTGTATTGATGAACAGCCGTATCCAGTCAATGACCAACGGGCAACTGAAGTTCAGGTTGCAGCCATGGAATTATATCACAAGCGACTTTACAAAACAGGAACCGCTTTCTTACCTGATTTTACCTGCCGGAAGATACAATTTTGAAGGACTTGACGCTTGTGCAGGACAAACGACTGCCAATGGAACATGGAAAACCGTAAGTTTCGGCGTGCCTGCCGGTTATTTTACAGCGCCGCCAGTCGTTATTCCAACGCAGGTTTCAACGCTTTCTTCAACGGCGACTTCCATTCATATCCGCAACGTAACTATCGAAGGATTTGAAATATGCCTGCGCAAAGAAGCGGCGCAAACCTATACCATTCCGAGTGAAACCGTTCACTATGTTGCCATTAGCGAAGGGAAAGGATTGATAAATGGAAAGAAGATTTTTGTGGGGAAAGTAGATAATGTAGGTCATGTCGTCCGTTTGACAGGGACATTCGATTGGGAGGAAACGGTTTCGCACCCCCTGTTTTTTACCCACAAGCAAACGGCAAACAATTCCTATGCCTCTAATTTGCGCATTTATTCTTATACCGGAACGCAAGCCAAAGTGTTGAATCAAATAGAACGCTCGGCAAGCATCGAGACCGACCCTGCCGCCGACCAAGTCGGTTGGGTAGTGATTGAAAGCGAAACGGGGCAGACAAGTATCGAAAACATTTTGGCAATCGCCGATAAAATAACGCTTTGTCCCAATCCTGTGGTTGATATTTTGTATATTAAGAGCGCAAACGACGAAGACGTAAAAGTTCAAATCTACAATTTGCACGGCGTTTTGGTAAAATCTGCAAGCGGAAAAATCAGTCAAATCAATGTCGGCAGTTTGCCCAAAGGTTTTTATTTTGTTGATGTTAATGGAAAAGCGTTTAAAATATTGAAACAGTAAGAATATGAGGAACTTCTTTTATTACAGTCTGTTTGCATCGCTTTTATTTATTTCCTGTTCCAGGCAGGTTCCTGAAAACGCTATTCTTCAAAGCGGGAAAATTGCCATATCGCCTGATTATACGGATATTGTGATTCCGTATAATATAGCGCCGCTTAATTTCAATATTCAGGCAGAAGCTGGCGATTATCTGACGGCTGTTTATTCCAATAAAGGTGAAAAATTAATTGTCAGCGGAAAAAAAGTGCAATTTCCCTTGAAAGCATGGCGCAAACTGTTGGAAGAAAGCAAAGGCGATACGTTATATACGGAGGTTTATTTAAAAAAGGACAATCAATGGCTGAAATATCCCGCCATTAAGAATTACATTGCGCCCGAAGAAATAGACGCTTATATTTCGTACCGCCTGATAGAACCGTCGTATGTTACTTATGAAAATATGTCTATCAATCAACGTAATCTGGCCAATTTTGAAGAAACGCTTATTTTCAGCAACCAGATACTGTCCAAAGGAGAACAAGGGCAATGTATCAATTGCCACAGTTATCAGAATTACAACAAAAAAGGAAATATGCAGTTCCATGTAAGGCAATATCTGGGCGGGACGGTCATTGTAACAGGCGATTCGGTACGGAAAGTTAATCTGAAAACCGCGCATACGATTTCGGCAGGCGTTTATCCGGCATGGCATCCGACGGAGAACCTGATTGCTTATTCGACCAACGATACCGGACAGAATTTCCACACCAGGGACAAGCAAAAGGTGGAAGTGCTGGATTCAAAATCCGATTTGATATTGTATGATTTGGACAAAAACGAAGTCAGCATCATTGCCAATGATTCCACCCAACTGGAAACTTTCCCGTCGTGGAGCCACGACGGGAAATTCCTGTATTATGTTTCTGCAAGCTATCCCGACAATTCCTCTTCTAAAGATAATGATATTTACCTGAAATACGAAGATTTCCATTACAACATTTACCGGAAAGCGTTTGACGTCGAAAGCCGCAAATTTACCTGTACCGATACGATTTTTGAAGCGTCGGCATACAGCAAAAGCGCTACTTTCCCACGCGAATCGCCCGACGGCAGGTATTTGCTTTTTACACTCGGCGATTACGGCAATTTTCATATCTGGCACAAAAGCAGCGATTTGTATCTGATTGATTTGGAAACGGAAACATTGACGGCTTTAGCGGTATTGAACAGTCCCGATGTAGAGAGCTATCATTCGTGGTCGTCCAACGGACATTGGATTATTTTCAGTTCGCGGCGCGACGACGGCTCTTACACGCGCCCATATATTGCGTATTTCAAGGACGGAAAGGCTTCCAAGCCTTTTATCCTTCCACAACGCGACCCTGACTTCTACGGCGCATTTTTCAAATCCTACAATATTCCCGAATTTATGACGGAACCGGTAAGTGTTTCGCAACGCGAATTGGCAAACGTCATTCGGAAAGACGCGAAAAAAGCGATATTCAACAACAGCAAGGAAAAGGCGGCAGTGAAACAGGAAAAAGAAGAGGGAAAAGAGAATTTTTACGAATAGAGAATTTATTTACACATAACTGTGAATGCCTCCCAGCCAATAGTTCACGCCGAAAAACGTCATTAAAACCGATAGAAACGCTATTATGCAAAACAAATGGAATTTCGAGGGTTCTTGCAATGGCGGCAGGTATTTTCGATGCAAAGGCAATATATAGACCAACAGGGTAATTGATGCCCAAGTTTCTTTGGCATCCCAACCCCAGTAGCGTCCCCACGAAATATTCGCCCACACAGAACCGATAATGATGCCGACAGCAAGTAAAAATATTGCCGAAGATGGCAATAGCTTTGTTGCGCCGTAAACAAGGTCATACATGCTCCCGCAATAATCAGCAGCAAAGATATATGTATCAACCGGATTATTCTTTTATCCATATTTCCGCTTCCCCCTCAATCTCCACCAGCAGGTCGTTCCTGCAAATATCCGCTTTGACGCACAGGATGAGAATATTCCGGTAATACTTTTCACAGACCTTTTTGACAAGGCTCATATCTTTTTTGTATTTCACATACACCCGAAGGCCGGTATATTCTTTATCGGTCAGGTCAAACAGATTCTTGATGGTAATGATGGTTTGCCGCACCACATCATTCTGTCCGACTGTGTTTTCGCCGTGAATGGAGGCCGTTCCCGAAACAAAAATCAGTTCGTGGCCAGGACAGCGTATGGATTTGGCGCGTTCAAAAAGCGGCGCGTTCTTTTGTTCGTTCTCTTGTAGCGGCGCCCCAACCAATACCTCCTGCCCGTAATGATAGGCGGCAGTTTGATTGGGATTGTTCAGTCCTGTAATTTCCGTATGCGGATGAGGTTGTATGGCACAAAAATCAATCGTTACCGTACCGTAATCCATACCGATGCCGGTAGCTGCCGGATAAATCTTGTTGCGCTTATACAATCCGTAGTAGCATTGGCGTATATCGTTGAACAGTTGATAATGCTGACAGGTACGGTTGTATTGCGAAAAGGTTTTCAAAATATTGGGAATATAGTTCCATTGCCGGACGATATTGTCCATCGAAAATCCTTCTTCCAGCAAAATACCCTGCATGGCGTCGAAAGCACGGATAGCCTGCTCGCGAAATGAATACTCCGGGTCGGAAACAGCGCATCCGAAGCCCCAAACGGCTTTGCCTGCCCCGTCTTCATAAACCGAATAATTCACGCCTCCGTAGCTTTTGTAAACGAGGCGCTCACAAGCTGTGTGTTCCCATATTTCCAAGGCAATGCCCTTGTCTGCCGGTTGTGCAACCACACTGACCGGCAAATTTCCGAAATGTTCACGGAAGTAAGCAAGAATATTTTCTTTTTTTTGATAAAAACAGGTAATATTGGCTGCATCCACAAATGCCGTTACGCCAATGAGTGATTGTGAAGAAGTCAGATTGATATTATCCAATTCTTCGGTATAGATATATTTACGTTTCAGGCTATTCATTCGTGTCATTTGGTTCTTTTATTTCATTATCCGTAACCGAGCCTTGTTGTTTTTGGGCTAACAGTTTCTCCTGATATTCGGACGGAATCAGTCCATATTCCTGCTTGAAGCACTTGCTGAAATACTTGGGATCGCTGAATCCGACGGAATATGCCAGTTCGGACACGCGGATTGACGTATGCTCCTCAATAATTTTATGCGCGGTTTTCATCCGTATGTTCCGTATAAAAGAGGTCGTGTTGAGTCCGGCAAGCGACTTTAACTTTTTGTATAAAGTCGATTTACTGGTACTTAACTCGTTGGCAAATTGTTGCTGGTCAAATTCGGAATCATCGATATGCGCATATACACAATCCACTGCTTTTTTCAGGAAATCCTCGTCAATCTTTGTATAATTCAGGTCGCTGGATTCCAAGACAAGTTGCTCTTTGAATTTTTTGGCTTTCCGCTCTTTGTCTTTCAACAGGTTTTTAATTTTTGAATGAAGCACATTCAGGCTGAAAGGCTTGGAAATGAATCCGTCGGCTCCCGAATCGTATGCTTCGATACGGTCTTCTTCCTGATTTCTGGCAGTAAGCAGAATTATCGGAATATGGGAAATTTCAAATTCGCTTTTAACGTATTTGCACAGTTCTATACCGTCCATTACCGGCATCATAATATCGGAGATGGTCAGGTCAATGTCTTCCTTTTCCATTATTTCAATGCCTTCCTTCCCGTTGATGGCGGTAAAGATATTGTATTCGCGTTTCAACAATGTTACCATTGCCGACAGCAGTTCTTCATTGTCTTCAATCAACAATAAGGTATGCTCTTTCGCCGACTGAGGCTTTCCGGGTTCTTCCTTTTCGACCGGCTCTCCGGTTGTTTTTCTGGAAACGAATGTATAGTCTTCCACTTCGCATTCTTCGTAAAACTCCGGCGTAATCGGTATCCGGATAAAGAAAGCAGCGCCTTTCCCGACTTCGCTTTCTACGGTAATATTTCCCTTATGCAGTTCTACAAGGTCTTTGACCAGCGACAAGCCGATTCCTGTGCCGATGGTGTTGAAACGCCGGTAATCTCCTTCGTAGAAGCGTTTGAACAAGTTTTTAATATCCGTGGGCTTAATCCCTTCGCCATTGTCTTTTACTGAAATACGGACGTGGTCTTTGTTATCGGAAGCATAGCTTATATCCACCTGTACAAAACCGCCCTGCCGGTTGTATTTGGATGCGTTCGACAACAAGTTGAACAGTATTTTATCTAATTTGTCGTGGTCGAAATATGCTGGAATCTGTTCGGGGTCGCACATCAGCGACAGGTGGATTTTGTTTTTCTTCATCAGCGGATTGAAATTATCCACGCTGTTTTTCACAAAAGCGGCTATATCGCCTTTGGAAACCTTTAATTTCAGGTTGCCTGTCTCCGCTTTCCGAAATTCCAGTATTTGCTGCAACAGACGGATAAGGCGATTGACGTTGTTGGTCATTGTATCATAAATGTCTTTCGGTTGCGGCGCCATTATTTTCAGCTCGTCCACCGAAGCCGAAATAATCGTGAGCGGCGTTAAAAGTTCGTGCGTGATATTGGTAAAAAATTGCAGCTTGACATGATTGAGTTCTTCAATCTTTTGTTTTTCAATATCTTTTATCCGTATGGTATTACTCATTCTCCACTTATGCCGAGCCAGTGTAAAGGCAATATATATAGTCAGCCCGGCTATGGCGAAATAAATAAGATATGCCCACCATGTCAGCCAGAATGGAGGAAGTATTTCTGCTTGCAAGGTTTCGCAGGCGCTCCATACGCCGCTTTCAGTCAATGCTTTGAGTTGAAACCGGTAAACGCCGCTCTTCAGGTTATTATAGGATGCAAATCTTTTGGAATTATCCGTATATTGCCATTCCGTGTCGAATCCGTCTAACCGGTAAGCAAATTTGCCGGTGGATTTGGAGTAGTCCAAAGCGGCAAATTCAATGCTGAAATTATTGTAATTGTAGGGTAAACGTATTTTTCGCGTATATCCGGGAGCATCGACCGATATGGTTTCCCGCAGTTTATCATCCGCCGTTTCCAGCGATTTGTTGTAAATCTTTATATCGGTAATGACGACAGGGACGTGAAATTCATTTGTTTTTAATTCTTCAGGCTCAAAATAATTATAGCCCTTGTGTCCGCCAAAATACAATTCGCCGTCCGGTTTCCGAAAAACGCCATTACGGGTAAACGAATTATCCAGCAATCCGTCGGCAACGGTATATTGCTGCACCATTCCATTTTTCAGGACGACTAACCCGGCATTGGTTCCCATCCACAGGTTGCCTTGCCTGTCTTCCGTTATGTTATAAACAATATCGCCGGGTATATTATAGGCTTGCTGTACGCAGTCAAACACATCTTTTTCGGCATTGTAGCGGCTCAAACCGCCTCCTTCGGAGCCAATCCAGATTTTTCCGCCGCTGTCTTTGTAAACATATTGCAGGTTATCGCTGTTCAACCGGTTATTTTTCTCAGAATAATGCTCAAACTGCGTTACTTGGGAAGCGGCAGTTTTCATGAGGAACAAGCCGTGTTCCTTTGTTGCCGCCCACATCGTATTGCTGTCGCCTTCGGCTATGCAATACACGGCATAACGATGACCGTTCATTTTTTGTCCCATTGCCGGATAGGAAAACCCCTTGCCTGTTTGGGGATTGTAAACACTGATGCCGTCGGAAGTTCCTGTCCAAATATTGTGATTGGAATCTTCTTTCAGGCATAAAACCATATTGCTGTTAAGCCAAGGATGCGTATCCGCTTTGATATTACTGACTTTATGCATATCGGGATTGTAAACAAAGATGCCTTGTCCGTTGGTAGCAAACCACAAGTCTTCGCCCTGTTGCATACTCATATTGACGGTAGAAGTGATAGAATTTCCCCTGAAATCGGGATGGTCTTCATAATAAACATATTGATTTTTTTCGGGAAGAAAGGACACTAATCCATAACTTCCTATTCCCATCCAAAGCATGCCTTTCCGGTCGATATACAAGCTGCGTATCGACTTGCTCGTCAGCTTGTTTTCAACAGGACTCAATGCGTTGAGGCGGAATTTGGGCGCTTCGCTGCTTATGGCTAAAACGCCGCCGCCATAAGTTCCCACCCACATCAATCCCGATTTGTCGCGGATAATCGAATTGACCTCATTATAGGGCAAACCGGATATTCCGGGCAAAAAATTGGTAAATGAATACGGATTTTGCCGGTCAAACAAAACGCTCAAGCCGCTCCGGGTTCCTACCCAAATAAAATGGGTGTTCAAATCTTGCGAAATGGAATAGACTAAATTGTCGGATATGCTTCCCTGACGGTTTTTATCATGGTTATAGTTGATATAGGTAGTCCTGTCGGGGTCGTAAGGGTTTTCCAAGCGGAACAGGCCGTAGCCCCAGCTGCCCACCCAAATCGTGTGCCGGTTATCTTCAAAAAGAACGTGAGCGGAATTGGAGGGATTGATTCGCGGGTAGGGATAGAAAATGCCGTTTTCGGGGTTGAGGCGGGTAATGCCTTCATTCCACGTACCTATCCAGATATGCCCCTTGGCATCTTCAATCAGGCTTTTAATGTCGTTTCCGCGCATACGGTATCCGGTGCTTGCGTTGTTGAAATAGATGAATGTATCCTTTTCTGCTACATACTTGTGCAAACCGTTTGCCGTTCCTATCCATACATCGTTGTTCTTGGTTGTCAGGATAATTTGAATCGTGTTATTTTTCAATTTGTCGAGCGGTATTTGGCGGATTTTTCCGGTTGTCTTGTCCAATACGTTCAATCCGTTGTCCGTTCCTATCCAGATACGGTTGTTTCCGTCTTCGGCAATAGCCGTCAATTTATTGCTCGACAGCAAGCCGGGCGCATATAAGTTGGATTTGTAAACTTTTACCTGATAACTGTCGTAGCGGCACAATCCATCGCGTGTAGCAATCCATATATATCCTTCTTTATCCTGATAACACTGCAATACCTCATCGGTCGGCAGCCCGTTAACAGTAGATAAACGCTGGACGATATGCGCACTCTGCGCCTGCGCCGAAGAGAACAGGGTAAACAGGAAAACAACAACAATCAAATGCTTCATATTTCAATTCGTTTTAATATCCGTAACAAAAAAATAGTAATACCAGAACGTATTGCCAAATTGGGGCTTGAACGCTTTCCGGTTGTATTCTTCCGGCATGTTGGCATATTGCTTCGACAACGCCAGCAGCCGTTGGAATTTTTCAACCACTTCCCTGTCCAAAGGCAGGCTGTTGGGGTCTATTTTGCCTTCTAAATAGGCGTACAAAATCGCCGCTTCCTGATAGTGTACGGGAACACGCTCGTGAGTACGCGCATACAAAAAGAAGCGAGGCCAAAAGCGTTCGATATTTTTGAGTATCAGGTTGCATTGCAGCGAAAGTTCCACTATTTCGGGCGTACCGCCTTCCATGTAGGCAAAACTGTTGAGGATATACATTTCCAGCTTGTTTCCGTCTCCATCCGGCAAATTCTGGTACATCATCAGCGGACGGATGGCTTTCATTTCCGCGTCTTCCGCCGGTAATTGGGGATTATCAATGTATTGTTGATACTTTTCCGCGAATCCTTTATGGAAAAGCGTTTGTTTCAGCACGTTGTTGTATTTTTGAGCCAGCGCCCATTCCTCGTTCATGACGGCGCATTTGACCATGTATTTCAGGTTTTGAACGCTCATGCCATACTCTACCATATTCTCCATGCACCAGCGATAGCAAAAATTGATTTTGCCATATTGAAAATACAGCGGTTTGGCGCCGGTGTGCATCAAAACAAGGTTTTGCCGGTGCGTATCCTGCAATACAGACGTGTTGTCCATTGCAAACATCCGGTCGCCCGCCTGTCCCAGCTTGTTCAATGCCAGATTATAGCATAGAATAATCAGGCGCGTAGGCTTTTCCTGCTGTTTCTTGCCGATGGAGATTACTTTTTCCCAATCGTTGTTTTCGATGGCTTTTGTCATCTGCAACTCTGTTTTGAAATTTTCGTTCCGAAAGGAAAGTTCATAAGCGCCGAAGAGGGAAGCAAGAAAAATTCCAAGCGAAACTAACCGCGTCCATGCGAACACTTTTTGTTTTTCCTGTTTTTTCGACAAAGGTAGAAAAAATAACAACAAGCTAATAACTAATACAATGAATGGCAGCCATAGATGCAGTTCGTCTTTCTCAAAATAAAATTTCGGAAGTCCGGCGGTATATGTCTCGTAATACGGCATTTGCGTATAAAAATAACGGCTGTACAGATAAGGGACAAGAGAGATGAGGAGTAAACACCCCAATGCCTGAACAAACTTACGGGGATTGCGGGTCAAGCCCGCAATGACACAAAGCGTTACAGTAAACAGCGAATAAAAGCCGAACAAGGGATAAGCGAAGATGACAAACAGCGTCAACAGGATAATCCGTATCCATTCATTTTTGATTTTCCGGTAGCCCCAAAAACTTGACAGGCAAACAATAATTCCCAAGGTATTGGCAAACAAATATCCCGGCGATTTGAGCGAATATAAGGTGTAGCCGACTTCGGTAACAGAGGTCAGCAGGGCGATAGCCGGTATAAAAGCCAACGGATAAAACCGCTTGGATAATTCAAACGCCTTGATAACCAGAAGAATAACGAGCAGTAATAGAAGTATAAGAACCGTACTTCCCAAAAGCGGATAATAGAAGAATTGTGTCAGGAATGTGCCGCCGTAACTCAACAAGCCTCCGGCGGTTTGCAGATTTTGCATCAAAAAGGCACAGGTAGGCAGGAACAGGGATATTTCTTCCGCCCAAGCCAAAAATTCCTTGTTGTAAAAGGCGGTAAGATAGCAGGCAAACAAAACAAAGAGAACGGCGCAGACGGACAGAGATATATTGGGGAACTGCTTCGCAGCCCCTTTTTGCAAAGATGGAGGTGGTGTTTTTGATTTTGTAACAGATTTCATAACGTTTCTTTGTTAAACCGAAAAACGAGCCAACGAGCAATAAGCGGTACGCTTCCCGTCA
Organism: Viscerimonas tarda; assembly: GCF_054601255.1. Taxonomy (NCBI): domain Bacteria; kingdom Pseudomonadati; phylum Bacteroidota; class Bacteroidia; order Bacteroidales; family Dysgonomonadaceae; genus Viscerimonas; species Viscerimonas tarda. The sequence continues at coordinate 21,025 of NZ_BAAHWV010000022.1, forward strand.
ACTCGTTTTTAAATAACTTGTTTGCTGCCGATTTATTGCTTGATAAACTTTGCCCTTGCGCCCGACGACGTTGCAACGACATAAATGCCTGCGTTCAGGCGGTTTATATCTATGGCGCCTTGCAGGTTTGTTTCCAATACTTTGGCGCCGGTTACGTTATAGATAACAACGGGCGTTCCGTTTTCCGCATTTACTTTCAGGAAACCATTGCTGACGGAGACCGACAGGTTTTTATCTATTTTCACACCGGAAATGCCGTTTCCGCTACTTACTTTCTCGAAACAGAACATACTGCCCGCATTGGACGATGGTTTGTCGTGATACAGAACCGAGCGGTATGCGTATTCATAGTCATTGTCATAAGCGCCTATCGTTATGCCGCTGCTCGTCCGGTCGGCTGCCACATAATGGGCGCTTGTTTCCGAAGCAAAGCGTAAAAGATAAATCTTAGTAGTACCCTGTTGGAGAAAGAACAGTTGTGCGCCTGTATTGTCGGCGTCAGGGCTTAATGTAACGTCCCAAGTATTCCGTCTGTCGATGGAAAGGTATTGTCCGGCGGACGTTTGAATCGCCCACAAGTCGGGGTCGTCGGGATTGGGATGAACCAGCGTGAAAATCTGCTTGTCGGGGGTGGTTGACAAAGTGATTGTTTCGGGAGTTCTGCTTTGGAATGCCAAGGTATATTCCTGAACGGTGGGAACCGTATAAAGGCTGTCCCAAAACGCAAGGTTCCAGCCTCCGGTTGCCCATTTCAGACCATCGGCATCCCATTCGCCTGCCGGATCCCAATCGGGGTCGGCTGTTAAAAACTGTTTGCTGGTATATTCCCAAATACGAAATTGCTGACCTTCCACCGGTACATCACGAACCGGATTAGCCGCATAAGAACTGAAAACCGAAGTACAAAGTACCGCCAAAAGTAAAAATTTGCGTTGCATAAATTTTATGGTTTAAAATTTGTAATTGAATTTACGAACAGACACGCTCTATTCGGTAGAACAAAGGTATGGGAGAAGCAAGAGAATATACTCTCTCTAAAAATTAAAGAGGTCGAAAAAACCGTTTGTACCGATAATTCGACCTTTTTTACTGATAATTTGACCTCCTTACTTTCTAATCAGGCGATTCAGGCGTTCTTCGTAGCTGCGGAGATACATCCGTTGCAGCTTCCTGTCTAAAAAAGAACGGGCGGTCAGTTCATAAACCAATCGTTGCGGCGTTGAAAATTCGGCGAGGATACGCTCTTGAATTTTAGGCGGAACCCCTATTAATTGACCGAAAACGATGAAGTCTTCATAAGCGGGATGTCCCTTTTGCCGATATATTTCGGAGTAATGGCTTTTGTCGAACAATCCGCCTTCGAGGGCGAAATCTTCATCTTCCACATGCAGGGAAGTGTTTAGCAAATCGTAGGCGGGACTTAACAGGTAATCGCCGCTACCGGACTGTTGCAGCGAAAAGTTTTTCAAATGTGCATCGCCGTTGCTGAACAGGTAATTAAAGAGTATTCGCTTATAAAATTTACCAATCTCCACTTGCCACGCCGCCACAAAACGCTTAATCAGTTGTCCTGCAAAAACATAATCGCCTGTATATTTATAATTCGCGCCATCGGTTTCACTTGTTTTTTGGAACAGGGAGGCAAAATCTTCCTGTTGCAGCTTCGTTCCGTTTGCCTGAATATCGAAGCGTTTGGTCAGGTATGCCGCTTCGCCGTTGCGGAAAAAGACCAGCGCATTACCCGCCGTGTGAATGTCAAAAACCTGCCGCGCTATCTGCATGGTCAGGTGTTCGTTGGCAGGCATGTATTTCCGGTTGTTCAGGCGTTTGTAATCGGGCGCCGGCTTAATGATATACAAACCTTGCCTGCCTTCGGGCGTCAAGAGGATTTGTCCGTTTTCTGCGATTGCCGATAATTTTTCCTGAACGCCGGAAATGGATATTTTCCCGATATTCTCGCTTATCGCCTTTTGCCGTCCTTCTTCGTTGGAAAAATCAAGCAGGTGCGATACTTTCCTGTTATTGAACATATTTTTCAATGCAGCCGGACTGTATGTTTCGTATCCGGCGGCAAGCGTTCCGGGACAATTTTGTATCTTCATGACCTGTCTGCATTTTTTATTTCCCTGACCGTAACGGCGCCAATGGTATCGTAACCCGCCGTAGCCAGCAGCAGACCGAAATAATCGTTTTCGTCCAATCTATATAGCTGGAGTTGTACTTGCCTGTTCACGCCTTCGGACAGCATGTTGAAAAAAAATGGGAACAGCGTTTCGGAACAATATTCCTTTTGCGTTTTAGGCAATGTCAGGCTAACCGACGGTGTTTGCGGGTCAATCAGGTAAAAATCTTCGTAACGAAAAATGTATTTTCCGTTGTTTTCCTGTATCAATTCGCCCGCCTTTCTATCCTTTACATAGACATCCGCCTGTTTCATAACCTATCCGTTTTTTTCAGTTGAAACACCATTTCCATGCCCAGTACGCCGATTATTTTTTGCACGGTATTCATTGCAGGATTGGCTTTGCCGGTTTCTATCTGCTTGATAGTCCGCAGCCCTACGCCTGAAATATCGGCTAAATCCTGTTGCGTAATGCCCAGCGTCGAGCGCCTCTCTTTGAATATCTGATACATATCCATAGTGCAATATATTGCTTTTTTTATGCAAATATACTGCTTTTATTGGGAAATCAACGAAAAAGTGCGATAAAATTCACTTTTTTGGAATATTGTCTAAAATTTTCTTTTATAACTAATGCCAACCGAAAGCCTGTGCAGGTCGGTATCCGACAGGTATTCGTTGAAACGCAGGAAAAACTCCATGTAGTCTGTGCGGTTTAACCGCCAGTTGACGCCGCCCTCGTAACGTATCCGCAGCAGTTCGTAGCCTTTGACTGGGTCATTCAAGGATGTGGATACATCGCAGGAAAGATAGGGTCGCCACGGCGAACCCCATATTGTGTAAGCGGCTTCCAGCTTGTTTTTCATTACATATTTGGGATTAATCCTGTATTCGCCCGTATTTTCATCGCGGTAAGTTCCCTGCAAGCGTCCGCGCCACGACAGGATAAACGGCTTGAAACCTGTTTCCTTATACGAAAGATTCAAGTAATAACGGTGGCGCGGCTCGTAACGATAATCGTTATTATACAGATAGATAAAGGCATAGTAGCCGCCAATTTTCACTTTTTTATCGAAAAGCGAATAATCCAAGCCAACGGAGGTTACGCTTCGGTCGAAACCAATATTATTGTTAATCAAGCGGATTTCTTCATCCATGGACACAGACAGGAAGCGGCTTAAATCCTTTTCCGCTGCCACCGACAACGAAGCTCCCGCCTTTATTTCCCTCGGACTTTGAGCGAAAGAAATTGACGAAAGCAGGAGCAAAAGCAAGGCGTATTTTATTTTTTCAATCATGAAAAGCGGGTAACATTATCAATGGTGTTGATTTCGTCGGAAACGGCTTTATAATAGACTTTCAGGTAGGCAACATCGCGCAAAAAGTCGATATGTCCTACTTCCGCCTTGATAATATTCAAACCGGTACGCGCTTTTAAGTCTGCCAGCATTTCATTGTACTTTTCCGGCGTTATGAGTGCAATTTTTTCGTACAATATGATTTTGCACGGAGTATGTTTAATACTGCTTTCCAATATCCAAATAATGGCTATGAACAGCAAATTAGCCACCAGCAGGGTCGTATAATCCACATCTATCGACAAGCCGTTTACCGCCGAAACGCCGATGATTACAAACAGGTAGGTCATTTCGCGTATCTGTATGCTTTCCGTCCGGTAGCGTATCATGCCGAAAATACAGAACAGTCCCAGCGCAAAGCCGGTTCCCATCGAAATATTTTGCAGGACAAACAGCAACAGGAAAATGGTTACGCTGAACAGCATGAATGTGAAATAATAGTCTTTCCTCACGCTTTTCTTGTAGTAGAAAAAGCGGGTAATGAGCCAGCAGACTAAAAAATTACCGAAGAAACGAATAAGCAATGTGAGCAACATGGTGGAATCGAACACATCAACGCCCATGAACGAAAGTCCTTTCTCGGCAAGCTCGGCAACGTGTTCCGCCGCAATTTGAGGGTCTAAATCAGATTGTATCATGATATTTGTTTTTTTGGGGTTAGTTTATCAGTTTGTTTATTTGCGTCCATTTGCTTTTAAAACGATTGTATTTTACATTCGGATTGGTCAGTACCGTTCCCATGCAATATTTACTGAACGCCGAGGGTTTGACGTGCAAGCGGTTCAGGATGTCGTGAAAATCGGAAGCTGTACGACCATCCTGTTTCAATTCCAAAACCATCAGCTTTTCGGGCGAATCTTCGATGCCGGTCAGCAAATTTTGGAAATTCAAATCCCAGTCAATGGTAATGCGTTCGGTGGCGCGGTTATTGACCAAGGTAATGCGGTTAAAAGTATTTGCCAAAACCGGTTCCAAGTTTTCGAGGTCGAAAAGCGCGTGTGTATGCAGGAAATCCTGTTCATCCGCCAAATCTTCTACCGTTTCGATATGCGTTTGTTCCACCGGAACGCGGATTTTTTGCGTCCTGCCTTTGTTGTTTTTATTTTTAATTTCCAAAAATGACAGGTTGGAATCAACGTAAGAACGGATGCGGATTTTTTGCCGGTTCAGTTTTCCGTTCTGGTGCATGAGGAAAAATCTCAAATCGGGCGTATCCAAGTATTGAGTCGTGTAAGCCGCAAATGGTTTGCCGACAATCGTTTGCAGTTTAAAATCCAAAATCAGATTTTCCAGCAAATCCGGTAAAAGATGCACCGGAGCTACGAATTTAGAATCAACTCTGTCCATCAAACGGATATGTTTCATCTCGTCCAATGTAATAGGAGCTATCTGTTTCAATATATCATTTATAGGAATATTCATAAATCTTGGTAGAATATAATTTCCCGTCCGGATTGTAATTGTACTGTATTTTCTTGCGACCGTTGGACAGGTATTCGTATTTGCGGATACGGTACAGCTTGTTTTTGTCGTTATACACGTTTTCGCGGATACATTTTCCCGTCTCGTCGTATTCAAACGTTACCCGTTCTTTTTGCCCGTAAACGGCATATTCAATTTCCTCTATTTTAAAGCCGTTTTCATTCCAAACGGTCAAGTGGTCCATCCATTGACGCTTGCCTTTGGCGTCGGTATTCATTTCCTTGACCACCAGATTTTTCCGCTGTTCCCTTTTTTCTTCGGGAGTCAGGAAGGGAGTCTGCAACTGCGCGACAAGAGGAGGGGCAATCGGTTTCGGATTTTGCGCAAAAGTATTAATCAAATATACGCCAATTAAAACCGCTGCGGTCAGCATAATTTTGTGTTTCCTCATCTGTCTGGTTCTTAATTGTTTACAATAATGGTAAATTCCAATTTTTCCTCATTCCCCAACGGATAGGTTCGATAGACTTCTCCGACATCAACCTTTTTCAGCAAGGGAAACAAAATATTCTTGTTGCTTTCTCCCGGAATTTCCGTGTTTACATACACTTCATACTGCTTTTGCGGTTGGATTTTCTGAAAGACAAAAACGCCGGCATCACTCACACGAACATCGTCAAAAAATGTTTCTTCGCCGGTATTCTTAATGAAAACGCGCGTCTCGACAGCAGGAACGGAATCTTGGCCGTTTACCCTGACCAAACTTCCCTTATTGTAGTATTTAACCCAGACGACGCCCCGTATTTGCGCTGTGCCGACGGCTTTGCCCGTATGAATGAATATCGTATCCGCCTTATTGTGTTTTCCGGATACTCTCACTTTTTGGGCAACGGCCTCATCGTGTCCGTCGGCAAAACCGGAGATGGCATATACGGTATAATTCCCTTCCCGCAGGTAATCGAAGCGGTAATAGCCCTCCCTGCCTGTTCTTTTTCTTTCCCCTATGCTGTAATCGTTGCCTCCAAATTCCAACAGGATGTCTTTATTCAATGCGGGAAAGGTATCCGTTATAAAAGAAAAATTATCATTGCTGTGAACAATTTCATACACATAGCCTTCCAGAGAAGAAGAACCGCCCAAGCCTTCGTCCTTGTTACAGGACGAAAGCAGGCATAAAGTTAAAAATAATGAAAGGCAATATTTTATATACATACCATTTGTTTTCATAAGCATTTATCTGATAACTAATTTCTTAACAACCCCGTTCACATTCAGCACATAAACGCCTGCCTGTGCGAGAAAATCGGATACGGGAATTTCAATCGTATCTTCCTGATAGAAATCGGACTGATATACACAGCGTCCGTCAATGCTGTATATTTTTACAGTCAAATGTTGAGTAACCGCATCGGTACGGATAAACAAGCGGTCGGAAACGGGATTGGGATATACCCGGATAGAATTTTCTCCGCTCAAGCCGGATATTCCACTCGGTTCCGTGATTGCGGGATAGCCGGGCAATTCCGTGATTGTCTCCATCTTTTTGAGATACCATTGCTCGTTTTCATTGCTTTCCAAGTGCGTATCGTATTCGATGGCGGGAGTTTCCGCTGCCGGATTTCCGCCCTTGTTAGTCATTGCCAGTCCGGTTTTGAAATTGACCACTCCATATATGTCGCCGGTAAGAACCGGGCGCACTTGCCACATTTGGGAATAATCTTTCAGGCTGGGTTTTACTTGGGTCAGCCCCTTGTTTTTTCCGTTGCCTGCAATCGCCATGCCCGAATTTTCGTTGATAATCTGGTAATACCCTTCCGAGCCATACGTGGCGCTTTTGTCGATGGGGACGAATACCCAGCGCTGACTTTCATACCCGTCTTCCTTGGCGTTCATCATCCATACGGGGACATCGGCATCCGGCGAAGCGTCGGCGACTTCTATCACATTGTTGGTCGCGACATTCATCAGCATATAATAAAAATCTTCAGGAACGAAAGGTTGAGAAGGCAAAGGAGGAAGGTCTTTCCCAAAACTTTCCGTCAGGAAATTGATTCTGCTTTGTAGATAGGATTTCAGCGTATTTATCTGTTCTTGATAATTACCTGCTTTATGCCATTTGTTTTCGTTCAATACCTGCGAAGCGCTGATAAGCGTTTTCGTTTCGTCTATATAAGTAAGGAGTTTATTCAGTATGCCTCCATTGACCAATTCCGTCCACCGGTCGTTGACGGCTCTTTTGAACCATGGGTCTTTCCAAAGTTGTTTAATCCAGGTCTTGGGGTCATGCGCATGGTCGCGCATCAGTTTATAGGTAGCGTCGCCCAGGCGGCTGTCGTTGTTGAAAGCAATATCGAAGTCCCACAAGGGACCAAAGTAGAATTTATCAACATTCCGGTATTTGTACATGTAGGTACTCCAAAACGAATCGGGATTACCGGTCAGTTCGCAGCCAATGTACCAGTCCACTAACGACTTTTCGTCCACATATTTGCGGAAGCCGTTTTCAGGGTCTGAAAAATTGCTTGCGAACAAGGCAGTTTCAAACTTTTGTGTAAAATCCTTGATATAGTTGTATTGTGTTACGTTGATGACGTCGGCGTCGGGCGAATGGATGGTAATCGGCATTCCCTTGTTGGTGCGGTACCACCAATCGGGACTTCCAGCAAATCCATCGACTTCAATCAGATAGCCTCCCGTTATATCGGGAAGGGCAGTTACGCCTGCAGTTTCAATTTCCTCTACCGGTACGCGGTTTTTATGCACCTGCATCTGGTCGGTAAGCTGGTAGTTTCCCCGGTAAGTTCCGTTGAGAACCAAATCGACAAAGCGGGAAGAAGGCGAAAACTCAAAACCCAGCAGTTCGCTGATTTTGAAAGCAACGGCATTCCGTATCAATGCCTTATCGAAATCGTTTGCCAGTAACACCCAACTTTTGGCTTTCGCCTTGTTGTTCAGCAAATTGTGTTTCTTGTCTAATTTTATCCGGTAAGGCTTTTTGGATGCACTCCAAGTAGAATTGCCGCGTCCCCTGATTTCGGTTACCATATCCACTTCTTCTGTCGGGTCGGAACTTTTTACGATAATCCTGCCCGATTGATAGGTGGTCTTGCTCCAGGGGTCAATACCATCATCGGTAGTGATGTAGAGCGTAGGGAGATTGGTCAGCCGTGTTTGGGCGGCAATTGGTACAAATGCAACCAAACTTAAAATAAATGCGCTTATCAGATTTTTCATGATTTCTTTTTCACTATTATTTTTTGAACCGTTGTTTGGTTGCCCGAAATACGTTTTACCAGATATGCTCCGGCTTTCAAATTTTTCTCTAAGTCGGCAGGAATAACCGAAGCGCCGGTATAATTTGTTTGCGTACCGAGTAATTGTCCGCCGATTCCGAAAACCTGAATCGTTGCCGGACCTGAATCGGGACGAATAATACCAATCGCAGAAGTTTGGCCGTCCAGATATTCTTTCTGCTCATCAACCAGTACTTTGATTTCATCGCGGTAAGTAGCGCCGTACATATCGGCTACCTCGTAATTGAAATTTTTCGTATCGAAATAAACGCCAAATGCTCTTGCCCTGCTCTTGTCGCTCAAATAGAGACCTGCACCGGCAAAGGTACTGTTGCCGTTGATGCAAAGATATTTATCTTCGTTGTTGCTCTTGATTTTATACGAGCCGTCGGCTTGCAACAGGAACAGCCATTCCTGACTTGCCTTGTCGTTTTCGGAATTTTGCCGTAGAGAACCGAAGATGGATTCATAGAATTTTCCCGAATTTATGTCCTGTATCTTATAGACGTAGGGTTTCTCCGTTTCGATAATATTGTATTTCAGGTTGATGGTTTCATCGTCATCGGCAATATGGATGCCGTTCTTGGCATTTTGAGACAGGAAGCGGTCGGAAGTTATATCCAAGAGCATATAAGTATTTCCGCTGATGATTTCATTCGCTCTTTTATACCTGTCCGCATCCTTGAAGATTTCGGCAACTTTCCATTTGGCATACCATTTCACTACGGGATAACCGGTGCGCACACTCAAGGGCAGCCAGATATAATAGGAGGTTGCGTCTTTTCCGGTATCCCAGCGGTCGCCCATATAGATATAAGCGTTTTCGTAGCCCTGTACTTTGAAAACGCAGGTACTTTGCGAACGATAGGTCGTTTCCCTTTCGTTGTCAATGGCAAAGTTTCCCGAATACGTCCATGCGCCCATAATATTGTTGGTATAACCCGACTGGCCGGGCGTAGGTTTCCATCCATCCGACAGGGAATAAAGCCCGTAGTAGGTTTCCCCGACTTTAAATATCGCCGGAGCTTCAAACTTTCTGCCGGCAAAGGTATTGTTCTGCGTTTCTGTAGCCGTCAGGTAATCGTCGCCAAGCAAATCAATATTCATATCGTTGAAATTGATATTGGCAAAGTGATAGCCTTTTCCGTCGCTATCCTTAAAAATAGTCTGGTCGCGTGAGGGATGATTATTGGGACGGAAAGTATTTACAAAAGTGTAGGGACCTTCCACTTTATCGCTGACAGCTACGCAGGCGCGGGCTTCGCCGTAATGGTTTCCGTTTTCCCAGTGAATCCACATTACCCATTTCCTGGTCTTGTCGTTATACATTATTTTGGGACGCTCCAGATTGCGACCCTGCGCAATGTCGTTTCCCGTTTCGGGGTCGCCCATTGTTCCGGTGGGAGACAGGGCGAGATTCAGTCTCTGCCAGTTGTATAAATCTGTTGATTTATAGCAACTTACTCCGGTTGATTTGTCTCCCGGCTTGTTTTCTCCTATCCAGTAGTAGGCGTCATTGGAATACACTACCTGTCCGCCGTGGGCGCTGATTCTCGCGCCGTTGGTGTCGTTCCATGTTATGCCCGGAGTGATTTCATCGTAGGCATAAATATTCCCCATTAAAAATGACATTAAGCCAAAAAGAATAATTTTTTTCATGTGTATTTTATTGTTTAATTGATAATGAAAATTTTGGAACAAAAATAGGGCGATATAATTACAAGGGGGTCTATTTTTCAGTAATAAAAGGGGAAATATGGATTTCTCTACCTGTTTGAATGATAATTCGACCTCTGACAGGCGGATGCAATTCGGAAACAGCAGGTTGCCGAAATCCAAAAATGAGTATAAAACATTTTTTCGGTTCAGAAAATTGTTGCACCTTTGCAAAAGTATTATTTTATGATTGTCATTTTATGACTAAATTTGAACAGACATGATTAATCCATTCATTACCAACGGATATGCAGGAGAAGAGTATTTTTGTGACAGGGTACAGGAAACCGAAGATATTCTGTCCCTGCTCAAAAACGGCAATAATTTAGCGCTTATTTCTCCGCGCCGACTTGGAAAAACCGACCTGATAAGGCATTGTTTTTCGCAAAAAGAGGTGCAAAAAAATTACTATTGCTTTATTATCGACATTTATGCGACACGCTCCATGAGCGACCTTGTTAATAAAATGGGGCGTGAAATTTTAGACGTCCTGAAAACCAACGGCAAAAAGGCGTGGACGACATTCGTTCAATCGTTGAAATCGCTTAAATCGGAAATCTCTTACGATATAAACGGAACTCCCTCATGGTCGGCAGGACTTGGGCAAATTGAAAACCCCGAAACAACGCTCGACGAAATTTTTCATTATCTGAATCATGCCGATAAACGTTGTTTGGTGGCAATAGACGAGTTTCAGCAAATAGCAAAATACTCAGAAACCAATGTAGAAGCCACCTTGCGAACTTATGTGCAATATTGCGGCAACGCGCAGTTTGTATTTTCCGGTTCGCAACGACACTTGATGGGTACCATGTTTACTTCGCCTTCGCGCCCTTTTTATCAAAGCGTTACCGTGATAAATCTAAACGTTATCCCTTTGGAAAAATATGCGGATTTTGCCGTTAAAATGTTTGAAAAATACGACAAAAAAATTGAAAACGAGGTAATTAATGTTTTGTATGCGCAATTCGACGGCGTTACATTTTATCTGCAAAAAGTATTGAATATCCTTTTTATGAATACCGGCATGAGGAAAACCTGTACGGTTGACATGGTTGCGCCCGCTGTCAAATATATTGTTGATTTTACGGCAAATACCTACGACGATTTACTCTATCAGCTACCGAATAAACAAAAACTTATTCTTGTCGCCATCGGCAAAACAGGGAAAGTAAAGAATATTTTCTCTCAAAAGTTTGTTTTGACAACAAGATTGACGAGCAGTTCCATTAAATCGGCCGTAAAAGGACTTTTGGAAAAAGATTTAATTACACTTGACAAAGGCGTTTACCAACTCTACGATAAATTTTTTGAGCGGTGGATAAATGAAAATAATTAGAAAAGAACGCTTCATAACTGTTATACAGCAGTTTTTTTAAGGAAATGAGAATTGTTGCCGGATTTTGCCGGATGAAATAAAACCGTTACTTTTGCGTTGCATAGTAAAAATAAACAGCATGGAAACGAAAGTATTAGATAAAGCAACAAGCGACAAGATAAGTTTTATCGCTTTTATCATACCGGAATTTGCAAGAGCGTATAAAATGCACATTCAGGAAGCCTATTTTTATTTGAAAAAATACGGCGGCTTGGATTTTATACGCAAACACTGGTGGGCTTTACACACCGACAACGATATTTGGGCAGTTCACGATATTTACAAAATTTGCCATAAAAACGGAGGAATGAGGTAATGCGGGTGTATCACGGAAGTTATACAAAAATAGACAGGATTGATTTGTCGAAATGTGCGCCGCATAAGGATTTCGGCAGAGGATTTTATGTTACAAAATTTCGCAAACACGCCGAAAATTGGGCAAGTATTATCGGGGAAAAAAACGACCGGCAAGGCTTTGTTACCGATTTTGACTATATCGAAGATAGTTTTGCCGAAAATATCTGTAAAATAAAACGCTTTGATAAATACAATGAGGAATGGCTTGATTTTATTGTGATGAACAGGGACAGGAAAATTCCCGAACCGGCTCATGATTATGATATAGTGGAAGGTCCCGTTGCCGATGATAAAGTGCAGGTTACATTGCGTTTGTATTTGAAAGGCAGAATCGGCAAAGAAAAATTTCTGAATATGCTTACGCATCACGAGGAAACGCATCAAATTTGTTTTTGTACGGCAAACTCTCTTCAATTACTTGATTATGCTGATGACAGCGATGTCTCTATTGAAGTATCGGAAACAGGAGGAAAAATAATTGAAAAATTGATGCTTGACTTTGATTTTGAAGAAGAAAAAGCGACCGATTTGTTTTATTCCTCAAAAACTTTTGAGAAACTTGCCGATGAAAACGCCGAACTTTACAAAAAAACGTGGCAGGAAATCTACAAATTGTTGAAACAGGAACTGAATTTTTAATTAAGAACGAAGCAGACCCGTACAACGCAAGCCTTTTTTACCAACATTTTATCTCTGTCGGAATAGTTTTCCTATATCAAACTCACGTTAATTAGAAAAAAATGTTCCAAACCGCGAGGGCTTGGAACGTTTACATAAAATTGCTATTTACCGTTTATCGTGTGTTGAGCAATACTTTGCTAACCGTATTTTTTCCCGATTGATGTGTGCGTTTCACGATAACCAAGCCGTTTACGGGCTGCTTCGGCAGTTCCACGCCCTGAAGCGAATAATACTTTTCGCTGACTACAGGGTCGGCTGACAATGTGCTGCCGATACTTGTCCAAATGTCGTCGGAAAGTTCCAACGTCCAATTGCTCAATGCTTGAGACTTGTTAAAATATACGCCTGTGGCTCCCTCATAATCTTGTCCCAGAAAATCAGTAGCCCCGCGGCTTAAAGCCCGAAGGTTGAAATAAATAACCTTACTGGTGGTAACTACGATTCTTTCATTGTCCTCTCCGCCAAGCGCTGCCTTATTGTTATCGACTGTATAATAATTGGTAACATTTGCAAGATAACCGTTGGCTGTTAATATATTGAAGCTGGCAGGATTGCTTGCGTCGATAGAGAACGTAAACCTTTGGGTATTCTCCGTGTCGGTATCTGCCTTGTCGGCAAGAACAACGGTTGTTCCGCTGATGGTCAGGTATTTGCCTGATGAATGGACAATACTGTAGCTTTTGCCGTCCTGCGGAAGATTTCGCGCATTAAGAAAGGTTGCTACTGCTGCAGTTAAGTCGTTTATAGCGCCTGTAATAGCTTCAGCAGTACTGCCAACTCCTTGTGCAGTAATGATAGCGGCAGATAATTCGTTCTTTGCCGTCGTCGGGTATTGTCCAACTCCTGTGCCTCCTTCCGAAATGGTGGAAGCATTGCTTGCCACCGCTTTTGCATTTAGATAGGAACTGGCAAGATCGATAGCAGTCTGCAAAGTGACCAATGCAGCGGAAGCAGCAGATTCATCGCCGCCTGTAACCACTCCCTGAGCCGTTATAGCGGCGCCTGAAAGACAGGTAGCTACGCCGACGGCATCGGTAATGGTTGCAGCTAAATTGTTGGCAACTTCTATCAAAGCGCGTAAACCTTTGAATAAGCTTGCATCCTTACAGGATGCGGATTGATGGAAGGGCATGTTTTCTACCGAGCGGCGCAAACCTGACGGCTTGCGGTATATCGCCCAATAATTGCATAAGGTTCAATCCTCATTTGCATTCCGTTAGGAATGAATCGCTCGGTAGAAAAACCAAATCCCTGTTACAAGACATTCCGTAGGAATGTGTCCATTATTTCAATCCTTGATTCTCATAACTCAACTAATATGCCGCTTTCACCGTTTTAGTTCCTGCGCCGTTTTTGATGACGGCAATATAGAAACCTCGTTGTGGTAGGGCAATTCCCTTGTTGTCGTAGTCGCTTACCTTTTTAACAAGCGTTCCGCTTGCATTGTAGAGCGATACGGCGGAAGAGGCAGGCACATTGTTCAGATATAGCAAGCCATTACGAACCGAAGCCGTTATAGCGGCATTGGCGGAAACATTCTTGATGCCTGTTACTTCAGGTTCAGGAATGATAATTCCTACTCCCAACGGGGCATAAGCGCCGGTGGCGTCGTAGTTGAAATAGGCAATATCAGCGGCAAGGCTTTTGAAACCCACTTTTTGCTGGTAAGCTACACCGGGGCCGGTTAATTTAACATTGTCGAAATAAGCCGTAGCGCCATTGCCCCAGGTATCGCCTCTTTCCAAATAAAGAGTAGCGCGCACTTGCGTAGCTGTTGCGGTAGTGGTATAATCCATGGAATATTCTTCCCAATTATCGCTGGTTATCTTGATGAGTTTCTTATTCGTTGCATCGTTCCCGCTTATTTCCTCTATACGCAAGGAAGCTTGCCAGTCTCCTACATGCGAACTGTAACCGCCTTTCGCCAATGCCGAGAAAGTATAAGTCTCGCCCGGAACCACATCGGCAATCTGGCTGTATTCGGCGGCTCCCCAGCCTTCTGCCCAATAATAACGCTCTATTTTCAGCACGTGATTGTTGGCGCTGAATGTCGGGTTAGGCTGCTCTTTTTCGATAAATTGGCGCGAGTTCCAGAGGTCGTTTGCTCCGATAGCCCATCCTTCAAACGTATTCAATATGTTTTCGCCTCCGGCTTCGTATTCGCCTTCAAAGTCGCCGTTTACCAGCAGGTTTTCCACATATTCGCCGGTCGGTCCGTCTTGAAAATCGGGTTGCTTGCCCAAATCCTGACCACGCACCAAACCTACCGGCAATCCGTCGCGGTAGATATGCACCCTTTGGTCGGGAGCTACCGCATAACGGTAGGTGTGGTATTCTTCATCGCCAAAGTAGTTAAAAGTTCTGCTCAACCAAGCCATAGTACCGTTGTCTATCCGAACGGGTATATCTCCGTTAACGTCCTGCTCAATGGTGCTTTGCATACCTAATCCGTCAAAAGTAATACCGAAAGGTTTGAGGTAGGAAATCTGCAAGGGTGTTGCCGCCGAGATTTCGATGGTATAACCCTTGTCGGTAGGCGCAAAGCCTTCGCCGTCGCTGATGAAAAATTCCTCGTCGTCTCCGCCCGGATAAATCGGATTGCTGGAAAGGTCTTTCTGGGGCAATGGCGTACCGATACCGGTTAAATCGACAGAAGTTTCAAATAATCCGCTTTGCAGGGTGATTGTTCCTGATTTGCTTGCCAATGAAGAGATATTGGTAATCGTTACTGCTGTTGCTCCGGCAGATGCGGGAATTTCAGTCTTGCTGATGGTAAACCCGGGCGAAACAGCCAACTTAACGGGCTGAACAAGATTTTGCGGAGTTACAGTCAAAGTAGCCGTAGCGCCTGTTCCGTTGAGTATAACCGATTTGGCGGAAAGCCCTACGCCTGTTTCCAACGGGGCATAAGCGCCGGTGGCGTCGTAGTTGAAATAGGCAATATCAGCGGCAAGGCTTTTGAAACCCACTTTTTGCTGGTAAGCTACGCCTGGACCTGTTAATTTAACATCGTCGAAATAAGCCGTAGCGCCATTGCCCCAGGTATCGCCTCTTTCCAAATAAAGAGTAGCGCGCACTTGCGTAGCCGTTGCGGTAGTGGTATAATCCATGGAATATTCTTCCCAATTATCGCTGGTTATCTTGATGAGTTTCTTATTCGTTGCATCGTTCCCGCTTATTTCCTCTATACGCAAGGAAGCTTGCCAGTCTCCTACATGCGAACTGTAACCGCCTTTCGCCAATGCCGAGAAAGTATAAGTCTCGCCCGGAACCACATCGGCAATCTGGCTGTATTCGGCGGCTCCCCAGCCTTCTGCCCAATAATAACGCTCTATTTTCAGCACGTGATTGTTGGCGCTGAATGTCGGGTTAGGCTGCTCTTTTTCGATAAATTGGCGTGAGTTCCAGAGGTCGTTTGCTCCGATAGCCCATCCTTCAAACGTATTCAATATGTTTTCGCCTCCGGCTTCGTATTCGCCTTCAAAGTCGCCGTTTACCAGCAGGTTTTCCACATATTCGCCGGTCGGTCCGTCTTGAAAATCGGGTTGCTTGCCCAAATCCTGACCACGCACCAAACCTACCGGCAATCCGTCGCGGTAGATATGCACCCTTTGGTCGGGAGCTACCGCATAACGGTAGGTGTGGTATTCTTCGTCGGGATAGTAGTCGAAACTTTTGCTTAACCACTCCATCGTACCGTTGTCCATCCGGATGGGCAGATGCCCGTTGACGTCCTGCTGAACGGTACTTTGCATGCTTGCACCATCAAAGGTAATGCCGAAAGGCTGTATATAGGAAATAGACAGCGGGGTTTTCGCCGAGATTTCGACCGTATAACCTTTTGCGGTAGGATTGAAGCCTTCGCCGTCGCTGATGAAAAATTCCTCGTCATCGCCGCCGGGATAAACAGGGTTGGCGGAAAGGTCTTTTTGCGGCAGCGGCGAGGCATAACCAATCACATGGTAGGTGGTTGTAAACGGACCTGCCGTAATAATAACATCCCCTTCCGATTGCGGTTTGGTTGCTTTCAGCTGGATAACCACTTTCACATCCTTTGCATTGTAGGGCAATTCGGTGTGGGTGGTAGTAAATCCACCCGGCGCCTGAATCTTGATTACATGGTAAGGCTGCAAGTTCGACCCGGTGATGGTCAACGTCAGTTTGGCGTCGTTCCCACGCAGGGTGTAAGTAGAGGGGGCATCGCCCGCCGCTCTCAAAGTTTCGCCCGGACTTGCCGTAACCCGCAGTTCCGGGGCGTTTTCCTGCGCTTGCAGGGAGAATACCGCTGCAAGGGCAAATACAAATAAGTAAAAAATTCGCTTTTTCATGATGAAAAAAATTAAAAAATGAATATTAAAAAATTGTCTTATAAATCTCAAATTTTGTGATAATAAAAAAAGCGTGTAAACCTTTTTTATTGGTTTACACGCTTTTTTTGTTTTTCCCTACAAATCTTTTGTCAGGGGAAATACCGATAAATATCTTTTCTGTTCTGTATTGTGATAAAAATAACTGTATTATCCACTATCTTTATCCCTATTCGATAAGAATAATCCACTTTGATACGATAAAATTCTTTGTATTATCCCTTGAGTTTCTTCAAAGAAGTAATCTCAGATAGATTATTTGCCGATTTTATATTCAAGATAGATTTTTCTATTTTTTTCAACAATCCGGCATCATGTATCTTTTCCAAATTTTGAACAAAACTTTTGTCGAAAAGTGTGTTCATCGGTGCAAAAGGCTCATTACTTCATCTTCGGAAACATAATTTCCGGTTGCTGTTTCTTCCATTATTTTTCCTAACAAAAAGTCGTCCATTATATCATTAGAAAAAACATGGATGCTCTTGTTTGTCTTTTTAATAACATTAGCAGTAGCCATCAGGATTTTTCCTGTTTCTGTTTTTTCGTCAAGAATTATAGTTGCCATATTTTTGAAAATTTTGTTGTTTAATCAATTAACAGCACAAAGATACGAATTTACTTGAAAATGGAGAATTAGTTATGACAATTTCATTCTCAATTCCCAACTTGCAACTTTCAATTGAAAAAACGTGTAAACCAATATGTCAAAGAACGCGATTTTATCAGGGGATTGCGGGTCAAGCCCGCAATGACAAGAACTTAAAAGCAACTTGTTTCCCTGTTTATTGTTTGATAAATTTCAAGTTTGCCTTGCCATTTACTACCGCGATATAAATACCTGCGGGCAAGTTTTCCACGCTCAAGTCATAAGTATTGGAAGCTGACAGGACTTTCGTTCCAAGAACGGAATATATGTCCACCTTGTTTATCAAGGCATTATCGGATAAATAAATCCGTCCGGCGTCCTTGTCGAACAGTAGGCGGCTGTTATTTCCTGCGACAACGGTGTTAATGCCTGTCGTCCGGTTCAACCCGAATACCATGTAGCCGATAATTTCGGCGGCAGGCAGGGTGGCGTTTACCGTTTTTTCTTTTTCCTTGAAAATCTCCACGCTGTTGCTTCCTTTGCTTTTCAGGCGCAGGGTGGCGGCGGTTTCGTCGTTGCAGGTTTGCATGAAGCCGAAGAAAGCCGGATAGTCGAAGGTGTTTTCAAACTGGATTTTTGCCGAATTTTGGTAGGAGACGCCTGCCGCATTGGGTGTAATCCCTACCTCGATGCGGTGCGTGCCGTTGTAAAGCGCCGAGCCGGGCGTAGCCGCTATATAGGATATATCTTCATATACATTGGTTTTCCCCTGCTCGTATTTCCGGCACACTTCAAAGCCGGTTTTCGTGATGTTGCGGACGCGGATAGCGGTAGCCGTTTCGTCATTGGCGGTCAGTTGGGTAGCGAAGATAACCGGAACAACCTCGAAAGGCGTTTCAAAAACAACCGTTTTCCACGCTTTTCCTACCTGCTGCACCTTGTCCGCCCACAGGCTGACGTTTCCAAACCGGCTCCATCCGCGCGGTAAGGCGAGGTAAGCCAGCGTGTCGGGATTGGTAAAAGCGGAAGGATAATTGCCGGTCAGGTAATTTGTCCATGTCCGCAATTCCATTTCAAACGAGCGGTCGTTGGCATTGCGGGTGCGGGCTACCAAAGGATAGCGATTCCGGTAGGTAGGCGTACCCAAGGTAACTACTGCATTGTTATCCATTCGGTTGGCGTATAAATACATCGACCAGTCGTCTTTTATACCTAAGTTGGCGAGGGTAATGGCGGCGTTTTCCTGATTGCTCAGTACATTGTATTTCACAATGTTGGAGGTTGATTCCCTGCCGTCGCACAGTTTGAGTATCATGCGGAAACTGACTTCGCCTGTGGTAATTTCGTCGGGCGAGAGCAAGCCGGTAAAATATTCGGTATTGTTGCCGGATATTTCATCTACGGTTTCCCAGTTTTGTCCGTCCTGCGACTGTTCTATCCGGTAGCTGTCGGTCAATTCGCCATTGGCGTCCATCCAGGCAAGGCGTATTTTACCGGCTTCTTCCACGTAACTGTACGACAGTTTCGGGACTTGCATTACCCATGCAGGAATCACTTCCTTGTCGGGGTTGAAAGCAAAGCCGGGGCTGTCGGCGGCGAAATATTCGCCGGCTTTGGTCAATGTACTTCCCTGCCCGTAACTTCCGGCATCGTTCCCCAATATAATCATCCGGCAATCCTGCACCCAATTATACAAGGAGTGCCTTTCGACGAAAGAAGCGGTATCCAGCACATTCAAGATACCTTTCAGGTCGTTGAACTGCTTGGTGGCGTTGGATGCATTATAATCTTTGCCGCTCCAGCCGCCTTCGGTAGTCCAGTTGGCGCCGTTGTTCCATTCGGTAATCCAGATGGGTCGTCCGGTACGGTCATGGATATTTTTCAGGTCTTTGTACCAGTTGGATGCGCTTTTACCGCCCCAATAGGCGTGAATGGCAACATAATCGACCCGGTAGTTCCGCACACGGCATTGTTCCATAAAATTGTAAAGCCATGTAAAATCGGTAGTGGCGGGCGCACCGAGCCGTGCGCCTGTTTTCATGAGCGCAGGCCATTCGGCAATGGCTTCTTCTACGGTCATATTGGATTGTTCCTCGTGGTCGGGTTCGTTGGCGCCCAACAGGTGCAACCAGCGTTTATTGGTATAAAATGCGCTGACATTTCCGCCTTTGCCCCATTTTTCCGGTACAAATTCCTGATTGACGAGCGAGGTTGCCGTAGCATTTGCGCTGCCGTAAACCGTTGCGCCCCAGGTATAATACCATGTGGAGTTGGTCAGGTCGGCTTGCTGGTCGGCATAGCGCAAGCCTTCATTTAATCCGCCTTTTCCATCGTCGCCGGGTCCCCAATAGGTGCCTACCCAGCCTTTTTTAGACGGCCATTCCCATTGGAAAACACGGATAAATGACACCTTGCCATCAAGTTCTACCGGCAGGTTGATTTCCAAGTCTTCCCTGTCGGCAATGAAGCAACGGCTGTAACCCATGCCGTCCGGCTCGTTCGCCAGCGTTGCCATGTAGCCGCGTTTCAGTTTCATGGAGCGGATGCTGTTGTCGTGGGTTAAAGCAGCTCGCCGCTCAGGGGGAACATTGGCGTCGGGCGAATTGCTGTAATACTGGTCAATGGCGTATTTTTGGGAACTGCCGCCGAAACCGGCGCCGGTAAATGTTTCCAAGGGTTGAAAAGTGGAAGCGTGGGGGATAAGCGCCGCACCCTGTTTGTAAACCACCAAACGGCAGTTGGTAAACGGCACAACTGCCGCGCCGTTGATTTTAATACTGTTTTTGTAATTACTCAATACTTTCGACGGCTTCATGTTGTCGAAAAAGAGCCACGCTTCTTCCGAAGTAATGTTTACCGTACTGTTTGCCAGCGGATTATTGGCGTCCGTCAGGTGTAAATCGAGGGCTTGCGACAATGTCCGGTTTTCATTCTGCAAAGAAGTCTTTACCTCGATGTCCTTTGCCGAGAGATTGAAACAGGCGGGGATGATTAATCCGCAAATAAAATATTTTTTCAGATTCATGATATTATTCGTGTAATATGATGGTGCAAAGTAATTTCTTTAAAAGATGAAACAAGTCCAATTAAAAGTAATAAAGGTGGAATGAACTATAAGTAGATTTTTTTTACCGATAATTCCACCTCTTTACACCTAAACCAATCGTTTTACCTTATTTTACTATTACCTTGTGAGAAGAAATGCTTCCATTGGTATTTACCCTGACAATGTACAATCCGTTGGCATAATTTACCGGAATGGTAATGTTTCCGTTGGATTGGTAAGTTGCCAGCTGCTTGCCGCTAATGTCTGCAATGCTGATTTTTGCTGGGGAAGGAGTAACTACCGTAATGCTTCCTTTGGACGGATAGACCACTACCGCATTATCAGCATTTACATCGCCGATGCCTGAGCCGCCAACGGTGGTGAAGGAATAGGAGAAAGCTTCAATTCCATGTACGGCGCCAGCAGGAACAGTTACCGTATATTTGGTATTCCCTGCCAAGTAGTAACCCGTATGATAAATGAACAGAACAGAACCTGCAACAGATTTAGTGGTAGGCGCCTCATTGCCTGCTTCGTCTTTCACACTGATACTCGATAACTTTTCCGAACCCTCCAGAATGGTCTTGTCAAATTGAACTTGGATATTGGCATTCAGGGTTACACCCTCTGCTCCGTCGGCAGGAATAACCCTGAGTTTTTCAGGCGCCGGCTCGGTGGTGAACGACCATGAATAGCCATGCCCATAATCGGTGTCGTAGTCGGTACCAAAGACCGGAATAATTACCGTATGAAGAGTGTTATACGCCAGCGGACGATGAGACACGCGATAAGTCGAAAAGTCATATCTATCTATTTTAGTATTCGACAATGGGTTACCATCAACAAAAACATCTGTCATATAAAGGTCGTAATAATTCATGTTACCTGAAGCGTCTTGTTGTTTTTTAAATTCGATGGCGGCGCCTGCGTTCACATTGGTTGCACCGTTTTCGGGGGTTACCGTTAAGTTTATAGCTATATCAGCCGAAGTAAACGACCATCTTACCTCCGTAGTCAAGCCTTCGATGGCTCCGACGTCGATTACTGCCTCATAAAGCGTTGCGGGAGTGAAATAGTCGGCTATCAAGATTATGACGGTTTTCTCTACCTCTACTCTTTCCTGCGTTAGCGGCGTACCGTTGATAGTAATTTTGGAAACATCCGCGAGTACAACATCCTGATTAAAAGTAGCCACTATCGCATCAGAAATGAACGGCGACACATTAGTTGCTCCATCGGCAGGATAAACCGATACGAGTGTCGTCGGTTCTTGCGCAAATGCGGCGCAGCATATTAAAAGCACGCCAAAAAACAAAGTAATTTTTTTCATTTGAATTATGTTTAACAGATTAAGAAAAAGTGAAAGTTGAGAATCTGCGGCTCTCAACCTTCACTTTTCATCTTTTTACCTTATTCTACTATTACCTTGTGAGAAGAAATGCTTCCATTGGCATTTACCCTGACAATGTACAATCCGTTGGCATAATTTGCCGGAATGGTAATGTTTCCGTTGGATTGGTAAGTTGCCAGCTGCTTGCCGCTAATGTCTGCAATGCTGATTTTTGCTGGGGAAGGAGTAACTACCGTAATGCTTCCTTTGGACGGATAGACCACTACCGCATTATCAGCATTTACATCGCCGATGCCTGAGCCGCCAACGGTGGTAAAGGAATAGGAGAAAGCTTCCGTGAAACCTTTGATAGTATTGGCGGGAACAGTTACCGTATAGACAGTTCCTTCGGCCAAACTTACGCCGGTAGCTTTTGCGATAACCAGCGCCGAACCCGAAATGGATATTTTTCCGGTAAGGTCGTCGCCCGCAGCATTTTTCAATGTTACGCCGTCTAAACCGGCAGGGCCTGCAACCGGCTGCTTGTCATACGTTACGCGGATGAGCGTAGTAAGGGCAACGTTGATTGCACCGGCAACAGGAGTAGCGCTTTTTACAGTCGGAGCGGCGGTTGTTGTGAATGTCCATGAATCAGCAACTATGCCTTTTACGGTTCCGGCAGGAATGGTAACGGTATAAACGGTCGAATAATCAAAAACCGGATGCGTGATTGAAAGTGTTTGTTCCGATACCGTAGCCAGTACGCCTTCCAGAGCCGTACCGTTGGCGCTGATGGTTACTCCGCTTAAATCGCCTGCAATAATGGCTTTGTCGAAATCAACCTTAACAACCGTATTGGCTGCAATCGCAATATCGGAGGCATTTCTTGCCGGAGTTACGCTTGCGATAGCAGGCGCCGCTTCGGTGGTAAACGACCATGTAACAGCTTCTTCCAATCCGGTTACTACACCCACAGGAATAGCAACTTCATACGTTTCACCAAAGCCAAATTCATCGTGGGCGATAGTGACGGTAGCTCCATTTACTGTTGCCGAAACGCCTGAAACAGAATTACCTGCCCCATCTTTTATCGTAACCAGCGTCAAATCGCCGACGGTAATGTCTTTATTGAATTGCGCTTTTACTTCGGCATTGATGGCTACACTGGGAGCATTTACGGCAGGGAATCTTTTATAAATTGCCAAAGGCAAATCTACCTCTTCCAGTTCCCAAGCAATCAGATTGTTTTTGTCTAAATAACAGGCAGTATTGATATTGGCATTATTAGGCGCTAAAAACTGCGTAGCCGTATTTGCGAGTGCGCGAATTTTAATGCCGGCGCCTTCTACAGTTACTTCAAATTGAGAGTCTGCAACAGGTTCTTCTACCAAGGTACTTGCCCATGCAGAACCGGTTACTTTCGATAAGAATTTACCGCCTACGGCGATATTGAACACTGCCGGTTGTGCCGGGTCGGGATTGGAGAAGCTGAATATTTGCGTTTCTGCGCCATCGCTTTCTATTTTACTGGTCGTGTTCATGTAGCTGTCTCCTGCCGGAGGTAGAACAGGCACAGTCAAGTAATAACCCGTAGCAGCGTTCTTGATATTGTAAGAACGGGGTTCTTGCGGTATAACCGGATTGGCAATCGTGAACGACCATGTAACCGGCTGTGCATAGTCGGCAATAGCTCCTGCCGGCACTGTTACCGTATAGGTTTTACCGAAAGCGAAAGCGGCATGGGCAATGTTTAAGCGAGCGCCGGAGATGGCGCCTGCCACTTCTGCCACAGCTACGCCGCCAGCTTCTTTGATGGTGATACCGGACAAGTCGCCGGCAACAATGTCTTTCGTAAACAGGACAGATACAGTAGCATTAACAGCTACTTTTACGGCATCTGCCAAAGGAGCGAGCGTTTTTACTTCCAATTCAGACGCTTCTATCACTTCCTCAAACTGCCAAAATTGCAGGTTGGCTGCTGCCGTGGAGTTGAGGTAAACAGAGCTGCCGGCGCCGGAGGCTTGTGGAGCATAGTACAAAGCGCCACCCCTATTAGCCAACAACTGAATGGTAATACCTTCGTCGGCAGCAGTCAGCACGAATTTTGCGGCATCTGCCGCAGGGTCGGCAGTCAGGACATTGTCCCATCCGTTGCTTTGGTGCTTTGTCAGGTATTGCCCGTCGTGAGCGATGTTGAAAACATCAGCCTCTCCGGTGGCTTCCAGCCGCCACACCTGATCGTCGTCGCCGGAGGCTTCCTTGATGCGGGATATGTTCCAGTTGTCGGCTACATAGCTCAAATACAAATCGGCTCCGACATTTCTAATGTTGTAGTTCTTGCCCGCTTGGGGAAGACCTTGCGCAAATGTGGATAAACACATCAAAAGCGCACTCAAAAATAGAGTAATCCTTCTCATTTACTTGGTTTTTTATGTTAAACAATTTAATTAAAATCACCATGCAAATGTGAGGCATATAGATTATAGCCATGTCTTATTATCAGTAAAAAAGGTGGTATTACTGATTTGTCCTACCAAAATTCACGATAATTCCACCTGAAACTGTTTATGGGTTAGCGATATTTCTGTTTTACCGGCTTAAAATGTATCTCTATCCGTCCGTCTTTGATAATGGAGTCAATACCCTGATATATGGGCATTTCTTCAATGCCTGCAATTTTGAGGGCTTGTAACGTGATGTGGTCTTCTAAAAGCGTTAGGTAGTCCTTTTCAAGCAGGCTGATATACTGGTTTTTATCCGATTTGCGTATTGCTATAACCGCCTGTTTTCATTTGCTGAATTAAAACCGCCGCCTGTTTTTTGAAATCCTCGATAACTGTTTCTTTATCGGCTATATCTTCCCTTGCGGAAAGGAGTTCAATTACGCCTTCTATTGTATTGCTCGAAGGGGATTTGCCGTTCAACGGGTCGAAGTAAACGGTTTTGTTGCCGAAAGTGACTTGTACCTGAATCATTTCGCCCGTCTGTTCCAATTTCGCAAACTTGACTTGCGATTTTTCGAGCGCCATAGCTTTTCTATATCATCATAAGGCTTCTGATTTCTGCTAACCGAGCGAATGCCGCTGCCGATACATTCCTTAAACAGCAGGATAACCACTATCAGGATAAGAAAAGCCACGGCGTAAGGATTAGCAGCGTTTTTGTCCGGTATTCGGATTCTGTCCAATGTTTGTTGTTCATAAGCGATTATTATTTTGAAATTAGTGAGATGATTATATGAATTGCACGAAAAGATTTGCGGATTAAAAATGATTGTCGCAACTTTGCACATTATTATGAAAATCATAATAACTTGAAATATTAAAACAGCACAAATAGTCATGGAAAAGATAAAAATAGACTGGGATAATTTAATAAATCTGATTTTGGCTCGCTGGCAGTTTTCATTTACTATCAATGAATTACGAGATGAATTTCATTTATCGGATACCGTGTTAAATCAGGGGTTGTATCGCTTAATCCAAAAGAAAAAGATAAAAAAAATCCGTGAAGGTTTTTATGCCATCCTTCCGCCTCATTATCAGCAAACCGGCACATTGCCGATGTATTCGTATATCGACAACCTGATGAAGTCGCTCGGCAAGCGGTATTATGTAGGCTTGCTTACGGCAGCCGAACTGCACGGCGCAGCGCACCAGAAACCAACGGTTGAGTTTGTCGTTACATCTTATCCTGCACCGAGAAATATTATTAACCGGCAAATGAAACTCTATTTTGTTGGCAAAAAGCAGCTTTTGACAGAAGGAATTGTAGAGAAAAAAGGCGAAGCTGGCTATTTTAATGTTTCGTCGCCCGAACTGACTGCTTTCGACTTGCTCGACCAGATACGCCGTTTCGGATTGAATCATATTACCACCGTTTTGCAGGAATTGCACGAAGTTATGAAAGTTTCGGCATTGAAAAAAATTGCTGTTTTGAATGGAAATACCGCCAACATCCAGCGACTTGGCTATATCCTGGAAAATTATTGCGACAATCAACGGTTAGCCGGTACACTGCATAAAATTCTTGAAAATCAAAAATTCTCGCCGATTGGACTTTCGCCGTTAAAAGGCAGAAAAGGTACAATCGACAAGCGATGGCAAATAATCATTAACACCGAAATAGACCCTGACTTATGATACCAGACCGTTTTTTGAAAATTTGGAAAGAAGAATATCCTTGGGAAGACAAATTTGTAGAACAGGATTTAATTATTGCCCGCTCGCTGGTAGAAAAGTTCAGCGATGATTTACTGCGCTCTTCGTTGGCTAGCGATTTATCATTTTGATACCGAAATTCCACTCATAATTAATATGCGGTTGAAAATAGAAATAAATACCCGCGAATCCGCATGAGGCATGGAAATTGGTAAAGGAAAAATTCGGGATAAAAAGCAAATTGGGTAAATAGTTAACAATAAATTGCATTGGGAAATCCCGCTAATCTTTGCGATTGTCCCATCCGGCAGTTCAAAACAGGTGGGAGCGGTCAGGCTGTTTTCCCTGAGCAGTTCCCGTTTGAAGCTGCCCTCTTTCCACTGAAAGTAAATTTTTACGCCAAAGGCTTCGGCAATAGTCGGGCGTGATTTCCCAGTCAAAAAAGCTTTCTTCCCGCCCATTGACCTCTTGATGCCAAAGCCCGATTTTTTGCTTGGATAGCAAGCCTTCGGGAAATTCTTTTACTGCGCAAAGCATGTTGATAATTTCACCTTGCAAGTCGTTCAGTCTTTTTCCAAAATTCATATCTGTTTGTTTTTAAGTTTGATAATCAGTTATAATCCCAATTCCCTTTCTTTTTTCAACAAGTCTATCATAAACTCGTCCAACATCAGCGTATCTAACCAAGAACCGGAAAGACTTTATGCTATCCCGACATAAAACATCATGGCAAAAAACGTGTGTGGAATCAATAAAATCCCCGTTAAACATGTTTGCCCTGTTTTTTATTTCGCAAAACGAGTAATCCCGAATTATTTTTGCGCTTTTCCGAACAAATAAAAAATATCATCTCCGTGGCCTCTTAAATCGCATGTCAATAGCGTGCGGATATCCGCAAATCGTCTTGCCTGCTATCTGTCCATACGCTTACTTTGCTGAAAAAATACAGGATATTCATTTTGTAAAAACAGCATAAATCATGAAAAAGAAATTCTTGTTATTACTGTTCTTGGCGATGCAAATCAGCCTGATATTTTACGGTCATAACATCAAATTCCTCAACAAGGGAACAATGTATGTCGGAACGACAGCCTCCGGTTCGCAACCCGCCTTGCATATATATGGCAGTCTCGCTGTGGATTCGGTGTCGGCCATCAGCTTGCCCGGGCAAATCGGTCTTACCGGCAATTTTATCAGCAATGTATCTGCGGGCAACGTTTTTACAGACGGAAATAACGGCACGGTAAACTTTACAGGCAACTCGGTACAGTATATCGAAGGTTCATCGGGCAAAAATGTAGGGTATATTAATTTCCCCAATATCTCTGTAACCAATATAACCCCGGTACTGAACGAGCAGAAAGATACGGCAGCAGTCATTATATTACCCCACATGGCCGTCAGCGCCAAGTCCATTTACCTCAATCAAGGGCGTTTGATTCTCGAATCGGACACGCTTGACGCCACTTCGAGCCAAACGGCGCATTTGCTGATTCAAAACAGCGTTTATACCAACAGCGCTCCGGCAAACAAGCACGAAAAAGGGCTTGTGCAGGTCAATCTGGCGGCCGGCAACCATTATATGAGCGGGAAACTAATCGGCTTTACGCCGCCATTCAAAAAGATATACAGCGATTATTTCTTCTACAATTTTCTGTCGCGCCCCACCAACAAGGGTCTGTTTGGCGATAGCAATACGCTCATTACCAATCCCCAAAAAGCAATGACAGGCGGTTTGGGCTATATTGTAGGTCTTGGCATCATTGACGCAAATGACCCGTATTATGTAACACAGTGGGATTCGACAAGGACCGGCGTCAACATATCCGACCGGATTACCGGTAAACTGTCGTTTTCCAGAGCCTTTGCGCCGGATAGCTTTACCCAGTTTGTAAATAATGATGCGGCTATTACCGACCAATTTTCCGGCGAAGAAATATATACGCAGGATGTGGAAGTGCAGTTGGAGCAAGGCTGGAATTACTTGGGCAATCCGTTTACAGCTCCGTTGGATATGGCGACCTTTCTGGATGAAAATCGCTTATTGTACGGCAACGACTGGGGCATCATTCGCGGCGACCAGCAAACTGACGATGTTCAAACCAAATATTATGTCCTCTCGCAGGGACAAGGAAAATACGACCCGATGAACCTTAGATTTCCGTTCACATTCTCTGTAAGCTATTTAGTTGCCCAGAAAACAGGCAGTACGGTTACGCTGGAACAAGGACTGACTTCCACCTTTATTGCTCCGATGCAACTGTTTGTGGTGAAAAAGAATACGCAGGGCAGCCTCCTGATGAAAATCCCGGCCAGCCAGCGGAAGCATGGAAATGTCAATTACTTGCGAAAAAGTCCGGCGGTAGAAAACGAGCTGCTGATAGAAACGAAAGACGACGCTTCGGGCGGGTACGACCGCCTGTGCATCGTGTTCAGGGAAAATACACAGAAAACAGACTCCGAAAAGTATAACGCTTTAAAAATATTTAACAATTCGGGCGGTGTAAACCAGATATATACGTTGTCAGAAAACAGTAGCGCCATGACAACCAACGTCCTGCCTTTTACCACCAAGTCTATCAGGGTATATCTCAATCCGGCGTCCGCGAAGCAGGATATTATCCTAAGGGCTTACCGCTTGGCTTCGCTGGCGGATGTGAAGACGGTTATACTGGAAGACACTCAAACCGGTATTAAAACGAACCTGCTGGCCACTCCCGAATACAGGTTCACATCGTACCCCGGCGACAGGAACGCTCGCTTTATCCTGCATTTTTCCGACGCAGCAAACAGCTTGGAGAACGTAAGGAATACCGAAATTGGCATTTTTTACCACAACAAAACATTGAATATTACCGGATTGAGCAGCGAAGACTCCGGCTGCGATGTTTCCGTGTTAGATATTCAGGGGCGTTTGCTGCTCTGGCACAAGATTGAAATGGTTCCCGATACAAACATTCCGGCGCTTCTCGAATCCGGCGCCTATATCGTAAAACTGACAGGGAACGGACGCTCTTTGATAAAGAAAATACAGGCATATTAGTTATATAACAAGGTATTAAACACCGAAAGCATTAAAGAAATGAAAACATTAAAGAATTATATACTTACGAGTATTTTACTTGCGGCAAGCGCAGGCACAAGCGCTTCCGACTACGCATACGAACCGTTCTCCAACACCTTTCCATCCGAACAGGCGATGCAGCAGATAGAAAAAAAGACAGCCAAGCCCCAAGTAAAAGGCTGGTGGGACGATGGCCCTCCGGGTAGCGGTTCGGGCGGTGGCGGTGCAGTAGGCAGCGTACCGGTAGCATTAGGTGAATTTTCTTTCTTTCAGTTGCTTGTCTGCATTGGAATATACTTCAGCTTTAAGAAATGGAGTAACAGGAAAAGATAACAACAAATATCCACGTTTAAATAAAATCATTCATCATGAGCAGTTTAATAAAATTCAAGTTTCTCGGTTCGGTTACGGCATTATTCGTTTTCGTCTGTATGCAGGCGCAGGTAACGATTGGCTCCGGCGAACAGCCGGCTAAGGGGGCTTTGCTGGATATAAAGGAGCAGGCTGCTGACGCCAACAATGTAACGGCAACAAGCGGCGGATTGGTAGTACCTCGCATAAAACTGCAAAGCCTTGCCACAATGGAGCCTTTTATCCCAGCCAATGACCCCGACTGGATAAACAATACCCAGACACGCATCAAGGAGCGCCATGCCGGACTAATGGTCTATAACCTGACCGCCGACGCAATTTTTAAGCCGGGCATATATATATGGGACGGAGTCCGCTGGCAGTCATCGGAATCCTATCTTCCGAAAGCATATAACGGCTTGTCCATAGGCAACGACACTCTCTTTCTCGGAGGAACATTGACGAAACCTGCAACGGTTAATCTGGCAAACAATACCCTCAGTCTGACAGGCAGGGATACGCTTCATATCGCCACACCGGTCAATCTAAACGGTCTTTTGACTTATCTTGACGGGGGAAATGCACCGGCAGACGGAATGCTCTTCATGTCGGACACCGATGGCAATGCCTCGTGGGAGCCTCGCAGCACCTTGCCTTCTACGCCTTTGGCTGTCTTTACCGCAGATGGGATTACAGTTGATATGAAAGATGCGGTCGTCCAACAAAATCTGGTTAATACGGGAACATATATTGAGATACCTCCCGGACGCTGGCTTGTGGTTGTTACCATGCACGCCAATGTTACCGGTAGCAATGCCGGCAGCAGCAATTGGTTTTGGGTGCGCAGTTCCTTCGTCATAGAAGGCGAGACGCAAATTAATCCGGCTTACTTTGAAGGGAGCAACCAACTCATATCCGGCCGGACTTACTGGGATGATACAACCCTGAACGGTTATGTGATTCTGAAAAATCCAACCCAGGCAAAACTGAAATTCTTCTACCATGTAGGCCGGATAGAAGTGAATGCCGGCAGCATGGCAAGGCCTTCTCTGAACAAGTTTGGCTCTTCGTTCTGGAAAGAAAATTCGATTGTAGCCTTTGCATTGGCAGAGTAAATTTCACATTATAAACTAAAATTATGGATATGGAAACGAGAATACAGGCAAAGACTTGCCTGACGGCATTCTGCTTAGCCTTAATTGTGAGCAATATACAAGCGCAGGTAACCATCGGTATGGAAACTTCTCCTGCACGGGCAGCCCTTTTAGAACTAAAAACGCAGGAAGCGGCCAATCCGCCGGATGCCAACAATGATGCCAATGTAACTTCTACACGAGGAGGACTGTTGTTGCCGCGCGTGAAACTGATGAATCCCGCTACGCTGGAACCTTTCATTTCTGTTTCCGATACTGATTGGGTGGATAGCATCAGGACGCGAATAAAGGAGCTACATGCCGGACTAACGGTTTATAATCTGACTGATGATGCGGCTTTCAAGTCGGGCTTTTATACATGGAACGGACGACGCTGGATTCGTGCCGGTTCCTTTTCGCTGGCAACCGGTAACGGACTCTGGCAAACAAACGGCGTTTTCCGGCTGGGCGGTATATTGACCAAGCCTACGACGATAGACCATGACCAACATAGCTTCAGTCTGTCGGGTGCAGGAGCGGTAGATGCTGGCGTCCCCGTTCACCTCTCCGGCCCCCTTACATACACGCACGGGCAGCCGGAAAAGGGGAAAGTGCTTACGTCCGACGCTACGGGCAATGCCTCGTGGCAAGACGATATAACCATTCCTCATATCACGCCTATGGCTGTTTTTTCCTCATCCGGCTCTTCATTGACGTTTTCCTCATACATCAACACATGGGTAAATACGGATACTTATATTTCTTTGCCTCAAGGGCGATGGATGATTATGGTAACAATGCTGGTCAATGTCGCACATGTTAGTAATTCCAGCCGCTACTGGCTGGAAAGCACCTTCGTGAGAGAAGGACAACAAGCGCCCGACCCGGCCGACTATATAGGCTCGACCCAGTTAATATCCGGCTCCCTGAACGGAGGCTTCAACATTATAAGCGGCCATGTTGTACTGGAAAACAAGAGCATCAATGCCGTAAAGTTTTATTACTGCGTTGGCCAGGGCAAAATGCTCGGCGGCTCTTCCAGCGCGGCGCTTGACGGTATAGGGAGCAACCAGTGGGGAGAAAACTCCATTGTAGCCTTTTCATTAGTGGAGTAGTGGTTTCTAATTATAAATGACAAAAGCAAAATAAATATGAAAGCAAGAATACATCAAAAGATTTGGCCGGTAATGCTCTGTTTGGCCTTATGTGCAGGTAATATGCAGGCGCAGATAACGATTGGGTCAGGCGAACAACCGGTTAAGGGGGCTTTGCTGGATATAAAAGAGCAGGCTGCCGACCCCGGCAATGTAACGGCGACTACCGGTGGTTTACTATTGCCGCGCGTAAAGCTGAAAGATACAACAACGCTGGAACCCTTCATCCCCGTAACCGACCCCGACTGGGTAAATCATGCAACCACCCGTATCAAGGAATTGCATGCTGGACTGACGGTTTATAACCTGACAACCGCAACTCCTTTCCGGCCGGGAGTCTATACTTGGAGTGGAAGACAATGGACTCCGGCCAATGCCATTTCCTTTGATACCGGCAATGGCCTGCAACGTTCCGGTGATAGCCTTTCTCTTGGAGGTTCTCTTTCACAGCCTACCGCAATAGACCTCAACCATGCGCTCCGTATAACCGGAACCGGCGCCCTTGACGTCTCCGGAACGCTCAATTTGCACCAATCCCTTAAATATACCAACGGGCAGCAGGGCAAGGGCAAAGTACTCATGTCCGACGACGCAGGTAATGCCTCATGGCAGAACAACAACGCTTTGACAACGACTCCTTCGGCAACCTACGGCAGTGGCGTCTCCTTCCGGCTCCGCAACTATACCAACGATACATCATGGGCAAATACGGGAGTTTCCTTAACGATACCTCCGGGGCGATGGTTTGTGATGGTTACGATGCTGGCCAGCGTATCGGGAGGTACTGACGGGAGCGACATCTACTGGTTGAGAAGCAGCTTTATAGAAGATAGTAAAAATAATATTGACCCGGCTTTTTTTGTAGGTACCAACCAGCTGATTTCCTCACGTGTTCATCAGGGACTGAATATCATCAACGGGTATGTTATCATGAAAAACGACAGGCAGACGCCTGTCAAGTTCTGGTACCACGCCGGTCGTGTAAATGTTCTTTCCGGTTCGGCAAACTGTACTCTCAACAGCTTCGGCAGCACGCAGTGGGGCGAAAATTCCGTCATAGCCTTTGCGCTCGAATAGCTTTTCCTGACTGTTTATTAATGTGAGTTCGATATAAGCAAATACCATCCATTTCTTATTATCAACCCGTTAGGGATGATTCGCCCGGTAGAAAACAGATATTCGATTCGGTTTTGCATCCCGATGGGATGCATCCTTTAACAGGATGCAATGGTTTTAGGGAAATTTCGGTTCTACCAAGCAGCACATCCCGTAGGGATGTGCTGCTAATCAATATTCTATACAAACCATTATATCGAATTCCCGTTAATTTATATCTTGTCCCTAACGGGACAAAAGTTTATGGGGTGGACAATTTTCTACCAACATACTGTCCCACAAGGGAACAAACATGTTCCGTCAGGAACAATATGCTGGTAGAGACGCAGGTACAGCATGTGGGATAATTTGGCGGATAATCATGTTATTTATACCGGATTCCTACAATTCACTGATTAATTGCCTCTGTTTTATGAAAAATTCTATTCGCTTCGGCTCATCTACTCCCGAAATTTGAATAGAAGCCCTTTTCTTTAAGTTTAGCCATTTCTTGATATTTTCGGTCATTCCCGTATCTGTCGAATACATTTCATGCTTGATAAATGTTCTTATCCGGCTTATCCTTGTGTCTTTGGAATAAAAGTAACTGTAATTGGTATCTATATTTATTTGTGAAATATAGATATTGACACGGTTGCCCGTTTCGGGGAAACAACCTCTGGATGAAACATCTGACAAATAATCCAGAAAGGCCAACAATTCTTTCTTTAACAATTCCTTGTCTTCTTCGGTAATCAAATATATAGAAGTGAAATAGTTAATATCATTGACTAAATAATTAAAAATCAATGGGTCCCAAATATATCCTACATCTGCCATGTTTTTATGACTGTTGCCATAACTGATTCCTATTTGATGTATCTCTTCCGAAGGAATAACCCGCGCAAAAGGATAAATATCGCTTTCTGTTCCATACTGGTACATCCATTTGAATATATAATACCGCATCAACTGTGGAAATCCTATAAAAAGGGAACGTGGCAATGTATTGGAAACTTCCATGTATTCCGAATCGGGGAAAGACACGAACCGGTTCAGCCAATCGACGAAAGCGCTCATTGCCTCTATATCTTCTTTTGAGGGGTTGATATATTTTAATGTATGTAACCGGAATGGATGTACATATCCGGTATCAACGTCTGTAATAGCGTCGATGGAAATATTCCATGCCTTTGCTATTTTAATCGCTTCATGAAAATGAAACATAACATCCTTACGCAATCTGCGATATACCGCTTCGCGTTCGATAGTTAGTAAATCCATTAGCGCTCCGGTCAGTTGAGCTTTATGGGGATACCTCTCGTAAAGAGAATCCAAAAAATTATCATACCATGAATTATTCATTGTTTATACTGATTTTCAAATTAATAATAAGAAAGAAGGCACACAATGGCTCAAAGATACAAATCCAACTCTAACTATCTGTAATTCAGTAGCTAATTTGAGCATAAAACCATAAAACCTACATGCAGACATACAAAGAGCGTAGTTATTGAATAACTTGTATCAATTACAAAGATAGTCAGTTTTATTTAAAAAATCAACTAGCAAAGGGTGTTTTATTTTGTTATATATTGCTTATTTTCAGTAAATTAAGTAATAAAAGAGTATTTTTTCCTGTATATATGCGTTTTTTTGCTTATATAGCTTATTTTTCTACTATTCGCAGGAAAATAGATGAAAAAAAGCGTAAGCGTTCGGTATTGTTCATCTTGCGTCTTATTAATGCTCTATTTAATTTTGCTGCTAAAAAAATATACGTTGGTCTTTAACGGGAGTTATACGAGGGTTTAGTAAATGTAAAATGTCAAAAACAGACTCAAAAACCTATATTGCATATCTCAGGCAAAGTACTGAAAAGCAAGAAGCAAGTGGGCCTGGTATAGCTGCACAGCGAGAGATAATACGGAACTATTTAAAAGGAGGCTCTATTCTTGAAGAATATATAGAAACCGGGACAGGTAAACGTGGCGCTCGTCCCAAACTTATGGCTGCTTTAGTATTATGCCCTCAAAGTAATTCCATTCTAATTTGTGCTAAGCTGGACCGTTTATCCGGAAACCTGGCTTTTACCAGCCGGTTATAAGTATTTAAAATAACATCATTTATTTGACAGGCTCCCATTTATGGGGTAAAAGTTCATCTAATTTGAGTATTGAGTGATCTTGTATCCGGTTCAAAACATCAGTCAGCCAGATTGATGGATTTACACCGCAGATTTTGCAGGTACCCAGCAAAGAATAAATCATGGCCGTTCTTTCAGCAGCCTGATGATTCAAGCAAAATAAATAATTCTTGCGTCCCAAAGCCATCGGTCCGACAGCATTTTCCGCCAAATTATTGTCGATACGGTATCTGCCATCCAGTACATAACGGGCCAAACGTTGATATATATCTTCGAGAGAGAAATAATTATCGGGCAAAGCTCCTTTCAGGCTTTTGTTGTCTTTTTCAATGGTATGGAGAGCGGTGTCAATAATCAGAGCCAAATCGTCTTGCTTGGCTTTTTCCTTAATATAGTTCCACCGAGATATTTCTTCAAGAAAAAACACATTGCTCATGTTGTAGAATTCGGGTATTTCCGCGTATTTTTCTTTTCCGTCGGCAATGAGCTTGGCTCGGTGTTCTTCAAACTTGTCGCTGACAAATTTCAGAAATATCAATCCCAATACCACGTGTTTGTATTCCGACGGTTCAACGCTTCCACGCAGTTTATTCGCCGACTCCCACAGACTTACCTCAATGGATTTTTCTTGTTTTTCTTTCGCTTTTTTAGCCATGTATCTATTTGCTACTATTGAAGTCGTCTTGACTTTTGCAGTTTAAATACTAAAATAAAGAGGGAAACGTTTTGTTTATAGCAAAAACACATAAAAAAAATCGTTCCCCTCATGTACCAAGTACTTGACAAAAGTACGATAAAT
>NZ_BAAHWV010000023.1:0-56537 GCF_054601255.1 Viscerimonas tarda
GACCACAGGACTATGCGAGTACTGACACACTTTTCTACTCCACCAACAGGGCGGTGGCAGCGGTGGGTAAAGAACTGTTCATTAACTATTCGCATAATGTCGCTTAATTTTGAGTACTTACTTATATGTATATTTGATAAGATCGCTTTGCGATAATTCGCCGAAATCAGATTTAATTGAAGCCAAATATTGCCTGTCAAACAAGTTTAAGGTTGCACAATAATTGCTCCTATTTTTCAATCGGATAAAACGACCATCTTCGGAATCCATTACTTCAAGATACCCATATTTCCCAAGAGTAGCAATGTCTTGATTTGCTTGGAAAGAAAAACAACCATATTTATATGGAACAAAGTCATAAGATTTCACATCCTGCTTTCGGGTAAACAAGAATAAGTATTTTTGGAGACATTTAGCCGTAAGTTGTCCATCAAATACTTCTAATAGAGCCAATAATATTTTTCTTCTATAGTATAACATATAGCAAAGATAGATGATAATTTTTGATTTTATTCTAATGTAGTTACCTAAATTGGAAATGTACTGAAGAAAAAAGAAGAACTTGAAAATTTAATAAAATACAAACAATTGCAAAACAACTTTCCTAATTAAAATAGAATGATTAATTTTGCTGGCGTAAAGGATGATAACTAATCAAGTATAAAAAGATAAAAATTATGGCGCTAGAAATTACAGATGCAACGTACGAAGAAATTCTACAATCAGAAAAACCCGTGGTAATTGATTTTTGGGCGGAATGGTGTGGCCCATGCCGTATGGTAGGCCCTGTTGTTGATGAATTGGCTACCGAATATGCCGGTAAAGTAACCATCGGAAAGGTGGATGTTGATAACAACGATGCCGTTACCGCCAAGTTTGGTATCCGCAATATCCCAACAATATTGTTTTTCAAAAACGGGGAACTTGTCGATAAACATGTGGGAGCTGCACAAAAATCGACTTTAGTCGAAAAAATCAATAAATTATTGGCGTAATCTATCAGGATAAACAAGCATAGCCCGGATATTCGATTTAAAATCGAATATCCGGTTTTTTTTTGGGGCTCACCAGCAAAACCATTCACCGCGAAGGACACGAAACATAGGAACGCAAATTGCGCAGATTACGCTAATTATCTCAATTTATATATAGCTTAAAATCAGTTAATTATCAAGAAAATAATAATTTATTTACGTGAATTTGTGTAATCTGCGTTCTTTCTGTGTTCAGATATTTACTCCCCATATTTCCGGTATGTTCCAATTATTGCTCGCTGAAAGTGGTATAAAAAGCATACTTTCAGCGACTAATAATCTATTACAACGCCAATTGGGGCATTGCAAAAACTTGTTTTTATGTTCTACAACATATTTTCGTGATGCGGATAGGTATAGTGTATTGATACACATATAAATAGGAATAATTGTGTTTGTGTGTGTACGCACACACTTTTATTATACGAAAATCTCGAGTATATTTGTTCGACCTTAGAAGCAATGTAAGGATTCGGAATCATTAACAAAATATATAAACTGAAATTAGCGAATAGACATGAAGAAAAATTTGTTTGACATTGAAGGTAAAGTTATTGTAATTACCGGTGGTAGTGGAATTTTAGGTTCCGATATGGCTAAATATCTAGCCTCAGAAGGCGCTAAAGTGGTAGTATTGGACAGGAACGAAGAGGGTGGAAATGCCTTGGTTGGCAAAATTAAGGGCGATGGCGGCGATGCTATTTTCTTGCTAACCGACGTATTGAACAAGGAAGTATTGGAGCAAAACCGCGCCGATATTTTAAAAGCATACGGCAGAATTGATGTGCTGGTAAATGCGGCAGGCGGCAATATGGCCGGAGCTACAATAGCGCCCGACAAAACAATTTTCGACTTGCAGATAGATGCGTTTAAAAAAGTGGTTGACCTAAACCTGTTTGGAACAGTTATACCTACCATGGTGTTTGCGAAAGCGATGGTGGACAATGGTTCGGGTAACATCATAAATATTGCATCCGAATCGGCTTTGCGCCCATTGACCCGTGTGGCAGGATATGGCGCCGCCAAATCGGCTGTTGCCAACTTCACCAAATACATGGCTGGCGAACTGGCGCTGAAATTCGGAGCAGAGTTTCGTGTAAATGCTATGGCGCCCGGATTCTTTATTACAGAGCAAAACAGGGATCTTTTATTAAATCCGGACGGATCATATACCGACCGTTCGAGAACAATATTAGCCCACACGCCCTACCAACGCTTCGGCGAAGCAAGCGAGCTTTTAGGTTCGTTGCACTATCTAATCAGCGATGCTTCCAAATTTGTAACCGGAATAGTTTTGGTTATTGACGGTGGTTTCGATGCATTTTCAATCTGATTTGAGTCCAATATTAAAGCGCTGATAATCAATTTTATTAGATTGTTAATCCAACTGTGAGGGGCGCCTTATTGACGAAAGTAGCAAATATTTGTATCTTTCGTCAATAAGGCGTATATTTGCGAAAGTTTTATTCTTATGATAGCAAGAGAAATCTATTTGCAAAAACTCCGTCTGCTCAAAGACCACGATTTGATAAAGGTAATTACAGGCGTGCGCCGCTGTGGAAAATCTACACTTTTGGGAGCGTTTCGCAATGAATTGGAGGAATCGGGGGTTCGTCCCGAAAATATTGTCTTCCTCAATTTTGAAGAACGGGAAAACATCAAATTCAGTAATTGGACTGTAGTTTATGACGAAATTCTATCCAAAGTAAATTCCAGTCAAAAAAGCTACATCTTTTTGGATGAGGTGCAATTAATTGCCGGTTTTGAGAAACTTGTGGATAGTTTGTTTGTCAAGAAAAATATTGATCTTTACATTACAGGATCTAATGCCTATCTGCTTTCGAGCGAGCTGGCTACGCTGCTTACGGGTCGTTATATTGCAATCAACCTGCACCCTTATTCTTTTTCCGAATATGTTTCTGCATTTCCCGAAGAAAAGAATAACGATCGCCTGTTTCGCCAATTTCTAAATAACTCCTCTTTTCCCGAAGCTGTAACTATTTCAAAAACAGCGCCCGAACTTGTGAATGACTATTTGCAGTCAATCTACGATACGGTTATAGGAAAAGATATTGTGTATCGGCATAAATTGCGAAATTTGAATAATATACAGCGAATTATTGAGTTTTTGTTCGATTCTGTCGGTTCTCTTGTTTCGCCAACCAATATTGCCGAACAGTTGAACAAAAAATCAGGCAAAAAAATTTCGCACAACACTATTATTAAGCTAATACACTACCTTACGGAGGCATATATTCTCTATGCCGCTCCAAGATACGACATTAAAGGAAAGGAATTATTATCAACCAATGAGAAGTATTATGTTGTTGATTTGGGATTGAAAAATATCATCCAAACCAATAGGTATGATGCAGATTTGGGGCATAAATTGGAAAATATTATCTATTTGGAACTTTTGTGTCGTGGCGGAAAGGTTTTTGTCGGCAAAAACAAAGATAAGGAAGTTGATTTTATTGTACAGAAGGCAAATAATGAACGCGAATATTATCAAGTTGCTTATACTGTTAATGACGAAAAAACATTTGAACGGGAAATTTCGTCATTAAGAACGATACGGGACAACTATCCTAAGTACCTTCTAACTCTTGATTACGATAATGCCATAATCGAAGGCATACAAAAGAAAAATGTAATTAATTGGTTATTACATAAATAAATGATTGTAAATCCCAATTGAATCTCCAAGCTTTAATACTTAAAACTACTCCCCCCTAAAAATTCGCGCAGAAGCGAAGTAGGCGGAAGTTCGTGGTCGCTTATTCCGTTGAAATAGCCCAGGAACTTGAGTAGGCGGTTTGCTTCGGCATATTCGGGAACTCTTTGAGGCACCTCTCTCAGAATTGGTTCGGCGTATTTTTTGAGGGCGGCGAGTTCGTATATCATGGCCGAATTAAACATTATATCGGCATTTTCCTGAAACGGGAAAATCCATTTTTCTTCGCCTTTTCTTACGCTTCTCCACCGCGACAGGGTGTCTATGGGCGAGTAGCTACGGTATTTGTAATCGCGTACCAGCCTCCTTAACAGGCGGTTGTCGGTGGTTGGTATCCAGTTGTGGTTATCGAGCGAAATGGTTGTCAGGGCCGATACATAGATCATGAATTTTTTCGCCGGGTCTATTTGCAGGGTTAAATTGGGGTTCAAGCCGTGAATGCCTTCAATCACCAAAATCGTTTGGTTATCAATCTGAAGCGTCTGTCCCTTGTATTCTTTTCTCCCCGTCTGAAAATTGAAGCTGGGCAGCGATACTTTTTCACCGTTCAGCAGCTTGTTCAAATCGGAGTTGAACAAGTCCAGGTCTAATGCATACAGCGACTCAAAATCGTAGTTCCCGTTTTCGTCCAAGGGGGTCAGCTCTCTGTCAACAAAGTAGTCGTCCAACGATACGCCCACCGGTTTTAGCAGGTGTGTCATCAACTGCACTTCCAATCTTTTTCGGAATGTTGTTTTCCCCGATGATGACGGGCCGGCGACAAACACAATCCGGACGCCCTCGTTGTACCTTCCTTTTATTTTATTGGCATATTCGGCAATCGACCTTTCTTGCAGGGCTTCCGATACTTTTATAATTTCCGACATCCGGCCTTCTTTGTTTGCCTTGTTCAAATCGCCCACATTGTCAAGCCCGATAATCCCTTGAAAAATATCCTGCTCCTTATATACATTGAACATTTTCGACTGATTGATAACCGGTTCCAGTTCAACCGGATCGGCTCTGTTCGGGATGCGCAGTAAGAACCCATCGTAGAGCGGTTCTATTTCGAAAAGCGTAACGTAGCTGCTGTATGGAACAAGTGTTCCGTAAAAATAATCTTCATAGTCTTCTAGGCGGTAATAGTTGGAGTAAAGCGTACCGGAGGTTTCGAGCAGCAGCGCTTTATCCTCAAATCCCTGTTCCCTGAAAAGTCCCACCACTTTTTCCGTTTCGTCTTCCAAGGGCTCGAAAGGAATGTGCTGATTGATTAACTCCCACATCCTGTCCTTTATCCGCCGAAGGTCGATGTTCCCCGACTTCCAATCTCCTTCTCCCGATATGGTCAGATAATACCCCCTCGATACGGGATGCTTTATATGCACCTGCGCTTTGGGACACACATCGTAAACCGCTTTTGCCAGAATGAAACACAGCGAACGAACATAACATCTCCGGCCAGACGATTCGCCAATGTCGATAAATTCAACAGTCTTGGGGCGGTATATCTGATAATGGAGCGATTCGGTTTTGTTATTTACCTTGGCCGAAGAAATCAGGTAAGGCATCTTAATATCCAGTGTTTCTTTTATTTCGAGGAGCGATGTGCCGGGCGCCACATCCAGATAGGTATTGCTATTTTTACAGAAAACCCGTAGTTTATTGTCCATATTCAAAATTGATATTACTCGATTTAGAAGCATATTTTTGTAATATGCCCTCAAATGTAACAATTTTTGAATAGATTAGCAAAAAGTTTTGACTCTTCGGGCAGGTTGGAGGGGCTTTAAATCCCATCCATAATCTCAAACAGCTCGTCTTTTGTAGATGCCCTCAACATGGCGATTCGTGTTTTTCTAAAATCGGGAATGCCTTTGAACAGGGGGCTTGCTGCCAGATGCCGTCGGCTGTGTATTATGCCGCCACGCTCGCCGGAGTAGTCGATGTTTTTGCTTATGTATTCTTTCAAAATACCGAGGTAGTAGTCGAAAGGCTTCTCAGTGGGCAATTCTCCTGTATTCAGGTAATGCTTTACGTCTTCAAATATCCAGGGGCAACCGATGCTGCCCCGCCCTATCATCACGGCGTCCACGCCTGTTTCGTCGAAGCGTTGCTTGCAGGTTTGCGGGCTTGCTACATCGCCGTTTCCAATGATGGGAATGTGCATTCTTTGGTTCTTTTTTATTTCAGCTATTAGTGTCCAGTCTGCCTC
Source organism: Viscerimonas tarda (assembly GCF_054601255.1). Lineage (NCBI taxonomy): Bacteria > Pseudomonadati > Bacteroidota > Bacteroidia > Bacteroidales > Dysgonomonadaceae > Viscerimonas > Viscerimonas tarda. The sequence goes on from NZ_BAAHWV010000023.1 coordinate 5,960, forward strand.
GCCTGTGTACATCTGGCTGCGGGTGCGACCGTGTACGGTCAAGGCTTGTATTCCGGCATCCTGCAATTCTTCGGCCAGTTGCACTATTATTTTCGAGTCCTGATCCCAGCCCAGGCGTGTTTTTACGGTAACCGGAATATTCACGGCTTTCACCACCTCCCGCGTAATTTCCAGCATCAGTTCGGGCGTTCGGAGCATCCCCGATCCGGCTCCCTTTCCGGCAACCTTCTTCACGGGGCAGCCGAAATTTATGTCCAGTATATCGGGCTTCGCTTCCTCGCATATTTTGGCCGCCTCCACCATGGCGCTTACCTCCCGCCCGTATAGTTGTATGGCTACGGGGCGTTCCTCTTCGCTAATGGCTAACTTCACCTGCGTTTTGTTTACGTGGCGGATAAGCGCATCGCTCGACACAAATTCGGTATAAACCATATCCGCCCCAAACCGTTTGCATAACAGGCGGAACCCAATATCGGTAACATCCTCCATCGGAGCAAGAAAAACGGGGTATGGGGGGAATTGTATGTTTCCTATTTTCATTTCGGTATAGCTAAAATCCAATTGGCATGAGTTCAACATAAGAGTAGTCCGTTAGGACTTGCATATCAATAGAAAAACATGACCGGAAATATGGGGGTAAATAGTCGAACACAAGAAGAACGCAAATTACGCGAATTCGCGCAACTGGTTTTAAACAATATATAAATTGCGAAAATTTGCGTAATCCGTGTAATTTGCGTTCCTATGTTTTGTGTTTACTGTGCTGGATAGTTGTCATCCCCAGTTTTTCGGCATGAGCCCTAATTTTCCGATTTACAACAACATAGGGCGTTGTCCTATGCTATTGCTTAAAGGCCTTCAGCCTTAACGGCTATATCATCGTAGCACGACCGGGAATCGAACCCGGATCTAAAGTTTAGGAAACTTCTATTCTATCCATTGAACTATCGCGCCAAATCGTGGCAAAAGTAATAGTTTTTTACTTACGAAGCAAGTATCTTATTTATATTTAGCCCACCTGAAAACTTCTTTCAGGCTGGGTTTCTTTCCGTACATCAATATGCCTATGCGATAGACTTTAGCGGCAAACTTGGTTGTCAGAATAACCGAGCCATAAAGGATGACCAGAGATAACAGCATTTCCCACAACGCCACCTCAGCCGGTATGCGCACCATCATCACAATGGGCGAAGTAAGCGGAATAATGGAACACCAGAATGCCAGTGGCCCATCCGGATTATTTACGCTGTATATGCCGGTATAGAGGGCAAAAATAAAAATGAGTGTTACGGGCATCATAAATTGTTGCGAATCCTGTGCATTATCTACCGCCGAAGCAAACATGGCAAATATGGCTGCATAAATAAGGTAACCGCCAATGAAAAACAAAATAAAGAACCCGAGAATATATACCCAATTCACCGACGACAGCAGCGTAACGTAAGAAAGCGCAGCTCCGGCCCCGACAGCGGGCATAAGCGAGCTGCTAACGCCCATCAACACGCCTCCCATCACTATCCAGGTAAACAACTGCGTGAAACCAACCAGTCCGATGCCGATTATTTTACCCATCATCAAATAGAAGGGGCGGACGGACGAAATCATCACTTCTACTATCCGGTTTGTTTTTTCCTCTATCACGCTTTGCATCACCATCGCGCCATAAGCCATAATGAACATATACATAAATAGAATGAGGGCTAGTCCCAGTCCCGATGCCAATTTAACCGAAGATTCCTTTTCATCCCCATCCTGATTGAGGCGAATGGCGCTTACGGCTATCTTATTTTTCGATTCCAGTATTTCCCGTATCGACTGCACGACTTCTTCGTCAACCGAAACGGCTTGCGTGTATTGCGTTAAGCGGTTCCTTTTTGTAACTTCGGTAAGCGTTTGATTGATGTAGCCCAGTAAATCCAGGGGGACTTGCTTTTCCGATAAAAATGTGGCTGCATTGGGCGTTTGGCTCAGGTCTCCGGTTATTTGCAATATGCCGAAAATCTCCTTTCCTATTTTCGACCGCGAATCACTTGTATTGTTGTCTGCCAAATCGAAAGAATATTGGCTCGAAGACTGAAAATACGGAGCATACAAACCCGTTTGGTCTATAATAATAATGTGTTTCTCTTCCGTATCTTCAACTTGGGCGAGCAAAAGTGGAAGGAATATCAAGGCCGCCGATAAAAACGGGATGCAGAGCGTTATTATAATAAACGATTTCTTTTTTATCCGCGAAAAATATTCGCGTTGTATGATAAGATAGAGTGATTTCATTTTCTTATAGGTTGTTGGTTACTGTTTTTATAAAAATATCGTTCATGCTGGGCAGGACTTCGTCGAAGGCCAGCGCCTCGTACTTGTCTATAATTGTTTTCAGCAGGCAGGCATTCGACTGATTATCCTGTTTTTGAATCCTGGCAACCGTATAATCGTTTTCTTGCACGGCAGACAATATCGAGAACATGGGTGATTCTATCGAAAATTCATTCCCTGCCACTTTAATCATCAAGATATTGTCTTTGTAGCGGTTTTTTATCTCCGAGACATTGCCCTGCAACACTACCTGCGATTGATTGATTAACGAAATCTCGTCGCAGAGTGATTCCACCGATTCCATGTTATGGGTCGATAAAATAATCGTTTTTCCTCTCGCCTTCAGTTCCAGTATTTCGTTTTTCAGCAGTTCGGTATTAACAGGGTCGAATCCGCTGAAAGGTTCGTCAAGAATCAACAACTCGGGATCGTGAATAACCGTTGCTATAAACTGCACTTTCTGCTGCATTCCTTTCGATAGTTCTTCTATTTTCCGGTTTCGCCAGGACATAATCTGAAACTTCTCGAACCAATAGCCAATCCTTTGCTCTGCCTCTTTTTTCGACAAGCCCTTGAGTTGCGCCAAAAACAAGACCTGTTCGCCCACCTTCATTTTTTTATAGAGCCCTCTCTCCTCGGGCAAATACCCTATATTATATATGTCATTCTGGACCGATGGCTGTCCGTTTATAAATACTTCTCCGCTATCGGGAGCCGTTATCCGGTTTATAATTCGGATCAGGGTGGTTTTTCCGGCGCCGTTTGGCCCAAGCAAACCATAGACAGCGCCCTTCCTGACGCGGATATTCACCCCATTCAATGCCAGGTGGTGAGCATATTTTTTTGTAACATCAATTGTTTCTAAATAATACATAGTTATGCGAATTATTTTAAGTTACGAATGTACGTAGCGCTGTCTCAAAAGAACGCAGATTTCGCGAATTACACAAATTTACGCAAATAAGCCCTAGGGCAAACGCATGAAAAATTACTGCTTATGCCTTTCGGTAAAGTTGCTGATATGAGCAGGAGATTCCTCCCTTTGGTCGGAATGACGGCCTCTTTTTGGGGAGAGGGGAGTAGGAAGTGGCGGCTTCGCCGCCACTTCCTACTCCCTTAAACCACTAATGGGCGAGTCATTCCGACCAAAGGGAGGAATCTCATCCGTAACAGTAGTCCTAAAATTTTTCATGCGTTTCACTATATCTTTTCTTATTTAATTGAATTTCAACAATAAATAAATTGCGATAATTCGCGTAATCTGCGTTCAAAAATACTTTTGAGATGCAACCTTAAACTTTAAACTCATTCTCTATCCTGCTCACAAGTGATTCCGAGACAGGATATTCAAATTTCCGGGCAAAGAGGGCGTTCGATTTAATAATGTCATTGTAGTCGGATTCGTCCAGATTGGCCGGGAAATTCCCGTTTCTTTTTTCCCAGACAATAAACCTCAGATTGTTGTTTACTACATGCTCTTTCAATGGCGAGTTCATAATAATCGTCTGAAAGAATACCTCTTCGGAGCAAAATGAATAGTTGAACCTTTTTAAAAACCGCGGATGCGCCCGAAGATAATCAAAAATGTATCCGATGCAATTCCGGCTCAACGACCAGTAAGTCGATCCGCCAAACAAAGGAGGAAAATCGTTCGGAAAGCCTCTTTTTATCTTCAACCTCTTCTGCAACTTGATGATTCCTTTGGCTATTTTTTCGCCCCAGCCTGTCCGTCCGTCAATCAGATCGTATATATTAAATAAGGAGATCCTGTCCAAGCCTCCATTTTCCCAGTTTTTGTAAGGAAAGGGATTGAATTCCAAAAATTCTTTTCCCTCATTCTCTTCCCGGAAAGCCTCGAATTGAGCTGTTGATTGAACAGGGAAATCATGTCCCGTGATTAAATGGAAATACTTGGCGTCAGAATTCTTCAACGCAGCTTCCAAAAGCAACAATATTGCTTTCAAATGATTTATTCCGCCCCAGTTTACACTGTACTTTTGTGAAACAAGTTTTACATTGTCTTTTCTTCGTAGTTTTTCTATTTCATCTTTCGGAATAGCGCTCTTTTTATCAATGTGAATAAAACAGTAAAAACCGGAGGGCGAATTGCTGAAAAAGTCAACAATCTTGTTCAGGTGTCCGCTATTTTTATAGGCCGTTATCAGTATTGCTTGCTGCATAATGTATATTGCTGTTATTACTCGCAAAAATAGGAAATAATCAACGTTATTGTGGCAAATTATTCTAATTAATGAGTACTGGCTTCAAATAAAACAGAAGATTTGCTTGAAATTTAAAAATAAAGTTGTACATTTGCACATTGATGTGAATTAACGTTAATCAAACTTACGATATGAACAAGAAATTTTTAAGTATTGTAGCAGTATTTATCATGAGCGGGGCTCTTTCAGCTTATTCCCAAGATGGAGCTTTCACTGTTGCATCTCCTCAGGATGAGGCTAATCTTAGCGCATACAAAACAGCATGGGCAAAAAATCGTTTTAAAGACACATGGTCTATTACTCTTGGAGTTGGCGCCCAAACTGTATGGGGCGAAGATGACAGAAAAGTAGATTTTAACAGAAGGGTAACTGTTGCTCCATCACTTACCATCGGCAAATACTTTTCTCCTATATGGGGGTTCAGGTTGCAATTGACCGGAGGTACATTGCATGGGTTCAATGACGGTCAATCCGGAACATACCGGAAGTGGAATACCGGAAGCAAGAACTATATGGGTTTAGGAGTTACCGGCACTCCGGGTTATCCACCGGCATACCACGGAACAGATGGAGATCCTGATTTCAATACATGGGACCCACAGTGGAACACCATGTATCCTGATGCATTCGCTAGCGGTGATATAGCAGGAGGAAATGGAGCCGCATATTACTGGGTACCCGGAAGAGATGGCGCCAATAAATCTTTCTATATGCAGCACGTGAAATATGTTGCTGCCAACTTCGATTTTATGTTCGATTTCCTGACATTGATTGGACATTATGATCCTAGAAGAGCTTTTGAAATAACTCCTTTTGCGGGAGCTTCTGTCGGCCATGTATTCCCGCACTTGAATAATGAATTTTATGACGTAGTGGGTGTGAATGCAGGGTTAAATGCTAGAATCAGATTAACCAGCAAGTTCGATCTTAACATTGAAGGAAACGCAACTGCCTATCCCGATGATTTTGACGGACAAGCAGGAGACAATGAAACTTTAGACCTTGTAACCCAAGCGTTTGTTGGTATTACTTATAAAGTAGGAAAAAGCACTTGGGAAGTTGCCGACCCTGTTAATTACGAACTGGTTCAAGACTTAAATCAAAAAATAAATAACCTTAGAGCCCAGCTTGATGCTGTAGTTCCATGTCCCGAATGTCCGGTATGTCCGGTATTGCCGGAATCTGTGGGAACCTTTGCCGCAGATGGTACATTTGTCCCCAATACAGAGAATAAAATCAGTAAATTCTTACCCGATCCTGTATTCTTCCGTATAGACAAATCGGTAATTGATGCTTCTGAATGGTCGAAAATTGAGAAAGCAGTTGATTACTTAACCAAATATCCTCATGCAAATGTAATTGTAACAGGTTATGCCGACAGAAAGACAGCTTATCCTGACTACAACCTGAGATTGTCGGAACGCCGTGCGAAAATTGTTGCGAAAGCGTTGACAGAAAAATACGGAATTAATCCATTGAGAATATCAATCAACTGGGAAGGTGATAAGATTCAACCTTTTGAAGTGAACGAATGGAACCGTGTTGTTGTATTTGTGATTGAAGAATAAGAAATTATAAATTATAAAAGATACCCGGGTAAATTGTTTGCCCGGGTATTTTTTTTGAAAAAGAATGGGCTTCAGGCTATTTTTTGTAACTTAGCGTGATGAAAAAGGATGTAGTAATCATCGGAGCAGGACTGACCGGGTTGACAATGGCTTTCTTATTGAAAAGAAAAGGGTATGACGTGGTTGTACTCGAAAAAGCCCATAGAACGGGTGGAACGATGCATACACAAACCGAAAAAGGCTATGTGTTTGAAGAAGGCCCCAATACCGGCGTTGTTTCCAACCCCGAAGTAGCAGAACTTTTCGAGATGCTCGGATTAAACTATGAAGTTGCCGATGAAACGGCGAAAAAAAGACTGATACTGAAAAACAGAAAATGGCATCCCCTACCCGCAGGCCCGTTGTCGTTTATGAATACGCCGCTATTTACAGTTACCGATAAATTCAGCATCCTGTTCGAGCCTTTCCGAAAACGGGGAACTGAGCCTGATGAATCGGTGGCATCTCTGGCCAGACGCCGGATTGGCAACTCTTTTGTCGATTATGCCGTCAACCCTTTTATATCGGGGATATATGCCGGCGACCCCGAAAAACTGGTTACAAAATACGCTCTGCCCAAACTTTATAATCTGGAACAAACTTACGGGAGTTTCATAGGCGGAAGTTTTCGGAAAAGCAGGGAGAAAAAAACCGGAAGAGAAAAGAAGGCATCAAAAAAAGTGTTCTCGGTAAGAGGCGGGTTCGGCCAATTAGTGAAATCGTTGGAAGAGCAAATCGGCGCTGACAATATTATTTGCAATGCGCACAACATGGTGGTTAGTAAAGAACAGGATGGCTATACAACAGCCTGTACAGCCGGCAATTTTGCGTATGATATAAGCTCAAGGTTCGTTGTATCTACCATCGGAGCATACGCGCTGCCCCAATTAGTCCCTTTTATTCAGACTGAAGAGATGAGCGCCATAACCAACCTGAACTACGCCAAAGTGATACAAGTTGCCGTTGCCCTGAACGAAAATGCCTTGAATGAAAAATATGCGTCATTCGGCGGACTGATACCTAAAAAAGAGAACAAGGACTTGCTGGGCGTGCTACTGCCCTCCTGTTGTTTTAGTGGAAGAGCGCCGGAAAACTGTGCTACCTTGGCCGTTTATTTGGGAGGAACAAGCCGTCCCGACCTTTTTGAACGAACAGACGATGAAATAGGAAAGTTAGTATCGGATGCATTATCCGAACTTTTTGACATAGCAAAAGAGGACATAAAATTTATGCATATCTTCCGGCACCAAGATGCAATTCCTCAGTACGAAAAAACGACTAAAGACCGGTTAGACGCCATAAATAAAATCCAAAGCGAACATCCCGGGTTAATACTTGCCGGTAATATCCGCAACGGAATAGGCATTGCCGACCGCATACGGCAAGCATTTGAAGTAGTGGAAGAGATATAAAGAAAAAAACGATTATCTTTGCTAACAAAATAAGATAGAAGATGAAAGAATCAATAATTATAAGAAACTTTGGGCCGATAAAAGAAATCGAGATTGATGATATACGGCCTTTAACTGTTTTCATTGGCGAATCGGGAAGCGGTAAAAGTACAATTATGAAAGTTATTGTTCTTTTCCGGTGGATATACAAAATGGTTAATATTCGCTCGTATCTTAAACATGCAAATATAACAACGTCTCCATTTAAATTTGATTTCAACTTTTATCTGACAAATTTTGGTTTTGAAAAAAATGATAATACAGAAATAATATACAAGCGGGGGAACAATGAAATCTCCTACAAAGGTTCTCTTGATACAGCAGTAGTTATACCTGAGAACGAATTGAGTTTAGAAAAAATGTCTTTTGTCGCAGATAAGCGAAATATTATCCCTGATATTCTTGCAAGAGAAGCAAATGTGGAAAGTTTTTTTATTAATGAAACATACAATGATTTTAGGATTGCATACCCATTCATTAAAGAATTACCCATAGATTATTTGGGAGTAAAATATTCTCGGAAGAAAATTGGAGCTGTTACTAAACATTTTATTGAAAATATTGACGAAGATAAGCAATATTCACCAATAAACTTAGAACATGCCTCTTCAGGAATGCAGACCGTAACACCGTTGTCCGTAATAGTTGAATACTTTTCAAAGTATTACAATTTCCAAAAAACATTCAACGACATTATTTTAAAATATATGGCTCAAAGTGATAATCTAAAAAATTTTAATCCGGGGCTAAATATTGGAGAAATAAAGCATAAAAACATTCATATCCACATAGAAGAACCCGAATTGAGTTTGTTCCCCGAAAGCCAGCGCAGTTTATTGAATTTCATTGTAAATAGATGTTTTATTCAGGGGCATAATGATTATAATATGACCGTTATGTTGGCAACGCACAGCCCATATATTATCAATCATTTGAATTTATTAATTAAGGCTAATGACAAAAATAAGTTGGTTGAGGGCGCAAAAATATCTTATGAGGATTTGGCAGTGTATCAAGTTGAATGTGGAAAAATCAATAATTTAAAGATACAGAACGAACGACTGATTAATACCAATCCTCTTTCGGACACTATCAACGATATATACAACGAGTACAATGAATTATGATGATGAAAGAGTTGTTGGAAAAGGATTTCATATTTCATTACAAGCTTGCTGTAAAACCCTCTGTAAATGTCGTTTCAACGAACAACGGCGATTTTGACCTGAAAGACGATACAACACTAGTGTATCCAAAGGGATTGGGAATTGCAAAATACAGCAATCTTAGTTTGAAAGAAGTAAATATTATCAACTACGAACTGTTTTTTAGGTCTTTGCCCCAATTTTTCCAAAACAATAAGAAAATCTGTGATTTAATTGTATATACTTCTGATAGTCGGTATTTTTTGTTGAATGAATTGACAAATACAAATAAGGGTAAAGGGAGAAAAGAGACAAAAGCCATATCTCAAATGCTACAAACTATACAAATTTTATCAGGTGTCCCTGAAATATTACGCTTTGTACAACAACATTTAGTTCGTCAATGTTGCTTTTTCAACAAAAAAGCACAATCACCAAAGCATATTAAAGCAACTGAGGCTTTCGGACGTTTACCAACTCTGTCTCCTCACGGCTTTAAAATGACAAATCCTGATATTGAATCTTATGACTTTGAATTATGGGAATTTTCGGGAGAGCAAACGTATTTACTTAAAAGTAGTTCAACAAATCCAATCGATTTTGCAGAATCGCCGGTAAATATGGCCGATAAAAGAAGCAAATGAATTTACTGAAATTTTTAAATCTCAATGAAATTAGATTCAATAATATATATTAATCGCATACAACGGTAAAAATTTTACTATAATTTTGCGAACAAAAATATACAACCATGGAAATAATTAATCTTTCGGAACGAAATTCTATCCTCAACAAATATGTGGGAGAATTGCGTGATGTGAATATTCAGAATGACAGGCTTCGCTTTCGTAGAAACCTTGAACGTATCGGCGAAATCATGGCTTACGAAATTAGTAAGGAGCTGGATTATTCTCCGCACAAAATTCAAACGCCATTGGGATATTCGTTGACAAACCTGCCCGAAAGCCCGGTTGTTTTGGGGACGATTCTTCGTGCGGGCTTGGGTCTTCATCACGGCTTCCTCAATTATTTCGACGGGGCGGAAAATGCGTTTGTTTCGGCATACCGCAAGTACAAAGAAAACCACCTGAGCTTTAATGTGAATATCGAATACATTGCATCGCCATCTCTGGATAGCAAAACCTTGATTCTGACCGATCCGATGCTGGCGACAGGCGAGAGTATGGAGCTGGCTTATCATGCCCTGATGACCAAGGGAACGCCCCAAAAAGTGCATATAGCCACCATTATTGCCAGTCAGTTTGCCATAGATTATTGCCGGGACAAACTGCCTCAAGCCACGCTTTGGGCGGCGGCCATTGATCCCGAACTGAACGAAAACGCATATATTGTTCCCGGATTGGGCGATGCCGGCGATTTGGCCTACGGCACAAAAAATTGAACGAATCATGCAAAAGGAAATTAAAGACCTGGTTTTTTCTAAAAATTCTGTCGAATTTGTAACGGTTGCGGTACAATATTGCGCCTTTCTGGAAAATATTGAAACCATCCCGGCAGCGGAGGCCACCGACAAACTCACCAAGATTCTGCCGCTCCTCTATCTGAAAGCGCTACTGTTGCCCGAAACCGATACGGTAGAAGAGGACGAACCGGAGATAACCGTTACCGAAGAGGATTATAGTTACATCGTTTCCAAGATATATGCTATTTATGCGAAGGATGATACCTATCTGGAGGTGTTTCTCGAAGATATGAAGTATAGCGAAACACCAATTTCGGCAAGTATATCCGAGGATTTGACCGATATTTATCAGGATTTGAAAAACTTTATCACCATATACGAACGGGGAATTGTTGAGAACATGAACGATGCCATGTATATCTGCATCGAAAATTTTAAGGCATATTGGGGGCAAAAGCTGGTGAATGTACTGCGGGCTTTGCATAGTTTGAAATATTCGATAGACCTGCCGGAAATGCCGGATGAGGACTATAATAACATGGACGAATCGTGGTAAGAACTATATCAAAAGATCAAATTATAAATCTGCCGCTTGCCTGTTTCAAAGGCCGTATTGTATTGGTACAAACGGAGAGTGAACTGGAGAAAGCTGTCTCGTATTTATCGAAGTGCGATAAAATAGGTTTTGACACCGAGACCCGTCCGGCATTCCAAAAAGGACGCTCCCATAAAATAGCCCTGATGCAATTGGCGACAGAAGATACTTGCTTTCTTTTGCGGCTGAACGTATTAGGGTTCCCAGCGCTTTTACTAAACTTTTTGATGAACCCGAAGGTGAAGAAAATAGGTTTATCGCTCAAAGACGATTTTTCGATCATCAGAAGAAGTACGACATTCAATCCTCAAGGATTTATTGATTTGCAGGTGTATGTCAAGGATTTTGGCATTGAAGACATTAGCTTACAGCGCATTTATGCCATTCTGTTCGGCGAAAGAATCTCGAAAAATCAGCGGTTGACCAACTGGGAAGCGGAATTATTGACCGAAGGACAACAAATGTATGCCGCCCTGGATGCTTGGGCTTGTCTGAAAATATATAATGAACTGGATAAAATCTCTAACTCGGGGAAGAAGCACATATGAATTACAAAAAAATAATACTTAAACCCAAAAAGGAAGAATCGCTGAAACGCTTTCATCCCTGGATATTTTCGGGCGCCATTGCGCGAAAAGACGAAGATATTGATGAAGGAGAGGTAGTGAATGTTTATACAGCTAATAATGAGTTTATTGCCGTCGGGCATTACCAGATTGGCAGTATCGAGGTGCGCGTCCTTTCCTTTAGTCCGGTTGAAATAGATTTGGATTTTTGGCGAAACAGACTGACTGTTGCCTTGTCCCTCAGGCAATCCATCGGCTTGCTGTCGCCACTTAATAATGCTTACCGCCTGGTGTATGGCGAGGGGGATAATTTGCCCGGACTGATTATTGATGTGTATGCACAAACCGCTGTAATACAGTCCCATTCGGTAGGGATGCATAAAGACCGCCGGCAAATATGCACGGCATTGAAGGAGGTGATGGGAGACACGATTAAAAACATCTATTACAAATCGGAGACCACCTTGCCCTACAAAGCCGACTTAGGCGCCGAAAACGAGTATTTGCTGGGCGGACAAGCCGTTGACGATGTGGCGATGGAGAATGGACTGAAATTTCGCGCCGACTGGTTAAAAGGCCAGAAAACAGGCTTCTTTGTCGATCAGCGCGATAATCGTTCCCTGCTGGGAAAATACGCAAAAGACCGGACTGTACTGAACATGTTTGCGTACACCGGCGGTTTTTCGTTTTACGCCATGCAAGGGGGCGCCAAGCTGGTTCATTCGGTCGATAGTTCGGCCAAAGCAATTATGTTGACCAACGAAAATGTGGCCTTGAATTTCCCCAACGATACCCGTCATGAAGCCTTTGCCGAAGATGCCTTTAAATATTTGGCAAAAATGGACAAAGGAGCATACGACCTGGTCATACTCGATCCGCCAGCTTTTGCCAAACACCGGGGCGCCATACGGAATGCCCTTCAAGGCTATAAAAGGCTGAATGCCATTGCCCTTGAGAAGATTGCTCCCGGCGGAATATTGTTTACGTTCTCCTGTTCGCAGGTGATAAGTAAAGATGCGTTTCGCTTGGCCGTATTCAGCGCAGCCGCCCAATCGAGCAGAAGTGTGAAAATATTGCACCAGTTAACACAGCCCGCCGACCATCCCATCAGCATCTATCACCCTGAAGGCGAGTATCTAAAAGGCTTGGTTCTGTATATAGAATGATTTTTATTTAAAATCCATTTGCAGAAATAAAAAAATATTTTACCTTTGCACACGCAAAAGCAAATGGTGCCATAGCTCAGTTGGTAGAGCAAAGGACTGAAAATCCTTGTGTCCCCGGTTCGATTCCTGGTGGCACCACATGAAAATCAAGCAGTTACAGTAAAAGGTAGCTGCTTTTTTTGTGGGGAAAATGACTGTTTTTAGTCCGTTTTTTGGTTCACCAGCAAAATCTTATGTTTATTCCATAGGGGGAATTATTTTTATTTTTTTGGGAGGGAGGTATGTGGCTGTCTTACAATCTTGAACTTTGAACCTTGAACTTTAATAAACCTCCACCCTTTCTTTTTTAAAAGAATAAATCCTATATTTGCAAGCACACAAAAATTAAAAATCTTATCCCCATGAAAAAATTTATTTATGTGTTTAGCCTTTTATTGGCATCGACACAATTGTTTGCGCTGAGCTACCAGAAAACGAATGGCGGTATAAAGGCGCCTGTTCAGTCAATGGACGTGGAAGTACAATTCTACAGCCCTTCTATTGTCCGGGTGTATAAGACGCCGGAGGGGAAACCTGACGATAAAAAGAGTTTGGTGGTGAACAAAACGCCGGAAGCCGTTCCTGTAACGTTTTCCGAGAATGGCGATTTCATCACGTTGAAAAGCGCCGAGATAAGCCTGACGCTAAACCTGAAAACCGGCGCTGTGCAGTTCTACAATGCCGCCGGAGAATCGTTGTTGCTGGATAAGGATTATGGGACACAATTTTTTGCTAACGAGGTCAGAGGCGCATTTTTGCTGGATAAGGATGAACCTGTTTACGGCCTTGGTCAGATTTTGGATAACAAGATGAGTCGCCGGAACTCCAAACATCACCTGCAAAATGAGAATACGTTTACCGTTTCGCCCTATTTCATGTCCATCAAAGGCTATGGTCTGTATTGGGATAATTATTCTATTTCCGATTTTGTCGATAATCCGCAGGAGCTTTCTTTTTCGAGTATTGGCCGATGTGCCGACTACTACTTTGTGTATGGGAAAAATGCGGACGGAGTGATTGCCGGTATGCGCGACTTAACCGGTAAAGCGCCGATGCTGCCTTTGTGGGCGTATGGATATTTCCAGAGCAAGGAGCGTTATACTACACAGGACGAAAGTCTGGATGTGCTGAAAAAATACCGTGAGTTGAAAATTCCTATTGATGTGATGATTCAGGACTGGCGTTACTGGCCGGAGTACAACCGTTCCGACAGCGCTTGGAACTCGCAGAGTTTCGACCCTCAACGCTTTCCCGATCCGGTGAAATGGGCGGATGAAATTCATAAAAATCATGCCAAATTGCTGATTGTTACCTGGCCCGGATTTGGAGGTAAAACGGAGCAACGCAAAGAGCTGGATAGCAAAAATATGATTATAAACTTCCTCACCTATCCACCCCAAAGCGACGCGCGTCCGTACGATGTATATAATCCCGAAGCCTTGGATATTTTTTGGAAATACCTGAACAAAGGCGTATTCAGCTACATAGGCAATGATGGCTGGTGGCTCGATTCTACCGAACCCGACCACATCGAACGCAAAGAATCGGATTATGACCTGCCTACTCACCTGGGCTCGTACCGAAGTGTGAAGAATGCGTATTCCACCATGCACAACAAGGGAATAGCTACGCACCAAAAAGAGCTGACCAAAGACAAACGGGTGGTGATACTTACGCGTTCGGGCTTTGTGGGGCAACAACGATACGGTTCCAATACATGGAGCGGCGATGTGCAATCGACTTGGGATATGTTGGAAAAGCAAATTCCTGCCGCACTGAATTATACCTTGATGGGCATCCCCAACTGGAACAGCGATATTGGCGGCTTCTTCGCCGGACGCTGGAAATCGGGCGGAGGGGCAAAGAATCCCGAATTTCAGGAGTTGTATTTGCGTTGGTTGCAATTCGGCGCTTTCTGCCCCATGATGCGCTCGCACGGAACGGATATACCTCGCGAAATATGGAATTTCGGTCAACGGGGAGAATGGTGTTTTGATGGAATTGAAAAATACATCAACCTGCGATACCGCTTATTGCCCTATATTTACAGCACATCCTGGGATGTGAGCCAAAACAACGGTTCTTTTATGCGCGCCCTGATAATGGATTTTCCGGCAGATAAAAACACTTTCGATTTAGGCAGTCAATACCTGTTTGGGCGTTCCATCCTCGTGGCTCCCGTAACGCAGCCGAGCACAAGCAAATGGGATGTGTATCTTCCTCAAGGCGCCAAATGGATTGATTTTTGGACGGGCGAAACATTCAAGGGCGGGCAAGCAGTTAAAAAAGATATTCCACTGGATATTATTCCCCTGTTTGTAAAGGCAGGCTCCATTCTTCCTTGGGGGCCGGACGTGCAATATACCACTGAAAAGAAATGGGACGACCTCGAAATGCGGATATACCCGGGTGCAGACGGCGAATTTGTACTTTATGAGGACGAAAACGACAATTACAACTACGAAAAGGGCGTCTATTCCACCATAAAATTCCGCTGGGACGATGCCAAACGTAGCCTGACGATTGAGAACCGTGAAGGCGCATTCCCCGGCATGTTGAAAAGCCGGAAATTCAATTTCGTATTGGTTGGCTCACAAAAAGGAACAGGTGATGCCCCCACGAAAAAAGCCGATAAAAAGGTATCGTACAATGGGAAAGAATTAGCAATAAAATTTTAGAGATAATACAATGAAACTTATGACATACTTTGGACAGGTAAAATTAAAATTTTTAGCAGTGGCGGTTTTAACGGTTCTCTGCTCGTTTCCGGTCTATTCGGCCAATCATAAAGTAGAAAACGAACCCGATTCGGTCTATTTGTTTTCGTATGCGTCCGAAACCGACGGTGGCAGAAACGGCCTGCATTTTGCTTGGAGCATCGACCAGGAAGATTGGCACCCAATAGGGCCTGGACACAGTTTTTTGAAGTGCGATTACGGGCGTTGGGGCTCCGAAAAGCGGATGATACAGCCTAAGTTATTTCAGAGTTCTGATGGTTTATGGCATTGTGTGTGGACGTTAAACGAAACCGTGGATGCATTTGCGCAGGCTGCATCAACAGATTTAATTCAGTGGGGAAGGCAATCTTATCCGGCGCTCAAGGACATTAAAATGTATTTGCCTGCTAACGAAATTCTTGTAAAAACCTCGACCATATCAGGTAAACCCGAAAGTGGAAACACACACAAAGTACCATGGCCGGTTGTTGACAACTTGATAAAAGCTCAACAACTGTCGGCGTATAAAAATCTGTTGTACAGCGAAAATACGAGTGGTGATGCGGGGCGTTTCGCTTCGTTGAAGCCTGTGGAGGCGACCATCTCAGTTGATGTGGCGAATGGCAAAAACATCAGCAATATGCTAACCGGCATCTTCTTCGAGGACATTAATTACGCCGCCGATGGGGGATTATACGCAGAGCTGGTGCAAAACCGGGATTTTGAATATGCCTTGGGCGACAAGCAGGGGCGGGACAAGACTTGGAACAGCACAAGCCAATGGAAAATTAAAAATGGCGAACTGAGAATTGATACGGTGAATCCGGTTCATCCCAATAATAAACATTACGTTGTGCTAAAAAATGGCGAAACCCTGATTAACAATGGCTTTGACGGCATCCCTGTCAAGGCGGGCGAGAAATACGATTTTTCGGTTTTCGCCAAAGGAAAGAAAGGGAAATTGCTCGTTCAATTAATAGATAATCAAGATAATGAATTAGGAAAAACCGAATTAAGCATTAATGCTGATAATTGGAAGAAATACGAAACTGTGTTAATTGCCAATAAAACGGTTTCGGATGCCCGCCTGCAACTCTCAATTCTCAACTCTCAATTCTCCATTGACATGGTTTCCCTGTTCCCTCAGCATACGTTCAGGAACAGAAAGAATGGCTTGCGCTCCGATTTGGCTCAAGTGGTAGCAGACATTCAACCCCGATTTGTGCGTTTTCCGGGCGGCTGCGTGGCTCATGGAGACGGATTGGAGAACATGTACCGCTGGAAAAATACAATTGGCCCCCTAGAAAGCCGTAAACCGCAACGAAATATCTGGAACTATCATCAAACTGCCGGATTGGGTTATTTTGAGTATTTTTTGTTTTGCGAAGATATTGGCGCCGAACCTGTTCCGATTCTTCCGGCAGGCGTACCCTGCCAAAATTCGGGAACCGGAAGCAAGGGGCTGGGAGGTCAGCAAGGAGGCATCACCATGGACGAAATGGACGATTACGTGCAGGAAGTCCTCGATCTGATAGAATATGCAAACGGAGACCTGAAAACCACTTGGGGAAAGAAGCGCGCCGAAGCAGGTCATCCAAAACCTTTCAACCTGAAATACATCGGCATCGGCAACGAAGACCAGATAACAGATATTTTCGAGGAACGTTTTACGCTGATTTTCAATGCTGTGAAAGAAAAGCATCCCGAGATTACGGTCATCGGAACGGCAGGGCCTTTTTACGAAGGAACGGATTATGTGGAAGGCTGGAAGATTGCCACCCAATTGGGTGTACCCATGATAGATGAGCATTACTACAATCCGCCCGGCTGGTTTATTCATAATCAGGATTTTTACGATAAATACGACCGGACAAAACCGAAGGTTTATCTGGGCGAGTATGCTGCTCATTTACCCGGCAGACCCAACAACATGGAAACGGCTTTGGCCGAAGCCCTTTACCTCACAGCCGTAGAACGCAACGGCGATGTGGTGAGCATGACATCGTATGCCCCTCTGCTGGCCAAAGAAGGTCATACACAATGGAATCCCGACCTGATTTACTTCAATAATACCGAAGTAAAGCCAACGGTAGGCTATTATGTTCAGCAATTGTACGGGCAAAATGCGGGAGATATGTATTTGCCCACGAAAGTAGCCCTTTCGGAGAACCGGGATGCCGTGAAGAAACGGATTGCAAGCTCGGTGGTTCGCGATAGCCGGACGAATGATTTAATCGTGAAGCTGGTAAATATGCTGCCGGTGGAAGTCAATACCCGCGTGAAACTGGATAAGTGGGAGAATATAGATCCGGTAGCCTCAAAAACAGTATTGACGGGTTCGCCTGCCGATAAACAGGCCAAACCAACCAGCGGAACCTGCGAAGTATCAGCCGATTTCCCCTGTACCTTGCCCGCCTATTCGTTTACGGTTATACGCATTAAAATGAAGGATTAAATATCGCTTCGCAGCAATTGACACATTTGATTATATAGCTATACCATGAAAAAACTGTTATTTATCTTCCTTTTCACACTATCTTGCTTTTCTGTTTTTGCTCAGCAAAAAACCGAAGAGCAGAAACTCGCTGAGTTTGTTGGCAAAATCAATGCCTTCAACAACCTGTATCCGCAGGAAAAAGTGTATCTCCATTTCGACAATACCGGTTATTACAAAGGCGAGGCCATCTGGTTTAAAGCATACGTTGTTACCTCCGAAAACAACACCCTTTCGCCCTTGAGCAAAGTATTGTATGTTGATTTGCTGACTGCCGAAGGGGATGTTCTGGAAGCAAAAAAGATAAAGATAGAGGACGGACAGGCCAGCGGCGGCTTTGTGCTGAAAGAAGATTACTATTCCGGTTTTCTTCAGGTGAGGGCTTATACCCGTTGCATGTTGAATTTTGGTGAGCATGTGATGTTCAACCGCGTGTTTCCGGTATATGACCAACCCCAAAAAGCGGGCGATTATGCCGCCAAGAAAATGTCGGTGCGAGGAAAGGAAATCAACAGGGAGAATATCCGCAAAAGCGAGGGTGCAAAACCCAAGGATGTTAACCTCAGTTTCTTTCCCGAGGGCGGCAACCTGATTGCGGGGATAGGCAATAGGGTGGCATTCAAAGCAACGAACAAGGAAGGAGCGGCGATTGAGGTAACAGGGAAAGTCTATAACAGCAAGGGCGAAGAAATCACTTCTTTTTCGAGCCTGCATCAGGGAATGGGTTCGTTTGAGCTTTATCCCGACGGGAATAAATACACGGCAAAACTAAGCTACGAGGGCAAAGAGCAATCGTTTGAGCTACCTCACAGTTTGTCCTCCGGCTATTCGTTACGCGTTGATAATCTGCATCCTGCATCCATCTCCGTGCAAGTGGAAAAAACAGCCAATGAGCCAACCCAAGCGCTGGGAATCACTTTTGCCTGCCGGGGAAAAGTGTATGCCTTCAAATCTTTCGGCACAGGCAGCGAAGGCCGTTTTGCCATGCGCATTCCCAAAGAAAACCTGCCCGCCGGAGTGATACAAATAACGGTGTTTACTCCCCGGGGTGAGGTAGTGGCGCAACGGCAGATTTTTGTCAACCCGGCCAATCAGTCCCGGCCAATAAAAGCGACTAAAATCAACTCTTCGTTTGAGCCATATAGCCCGATAGACATAGCTTTCGAGATAAAAGATGCAGCCAATAATCCGGTTGAAACAACTTTCTCGCTATCGGTGAGGGATGCCGATACGGATACGGGAAACAATTATACGGATAATATACTGTACAACACGCTGTTATCCTCCGACCTGAAAGGCTATATCGAAGACCCTGCATATTATTTTGAGGCAGACGACAACAAGCACAAAATAGCCCTCGACCTCTTGATGTTGACGCAAGGCTGGACACGCTATTCGTGGAAGCAAATGGCCGGTACAGCCCCCTTTGAGGTGAAGTACGGCATCGAAAAAAGTTTGATGATTGAAGGAAAAGCGCTCTCCCCAATAACCGTAAAGCCACAGGAAAATATTGATGTAACGATGTGGATGACTTCGCCATACGGTTCATCGCAACGGGGAAAATGTACCACCGATAAGGACGGCAAATTTAATTTTGCCTTGGACGATATAAAAGGTACATGGGATTTGAGCCTGTTGGCCAAAAAGAAAAGCAAACCCTACGTTTCGCGCATAACTTTAGATCGTAATATTGATTTTACCCCATTGGCCTACAACTATTACGAGACCCACTTATTCGCCAAAAAAGAGAAGAAGGTAGAAACTGAGAGCCCGCAGAAAAAAGAAGAACTAACGCCCGAAATAAGGGAGCTTGTTTATGCCAAGAACCGATTCGATGACAAACAGGAAGAAATCACGATGTCGTATGTTTTGCCGGAAGTAACGGTTAAAGGAAAGGTAAATCCACGAAAAGCATTCATGGAACGAGAGTTGAAGTATGCGACCGTGGTTTATGATGTCATTAAAGAAATAGACAGCTACCGTGATGCAGGAGGCAGTGAATCAAGCGATGTGCTCGAGTTTTTGGAAAGGACAGATTTACATTTTAAACCTTCCATTGGCGACAGTTCTTACAGATATAAAGGAAGAGGTGTAGTATTTCTCATTGATGGCTTTCCGGCAGGTATCACCGGCGGATTTGGGTCTCCTTATCCGAGAAGTGTAAGCGAAACGGGCATTGACGAGATAGAACACATTTTGATACAAGAATTTAGTAGCGAGGCCGTTACAATACAAATTATCCTCAACGAAGACGGACGCAGCCGTAGGGAACCGCGAGGTACGCGCCAAACAAAATACCAAGGCTTTTCTCAAGCATTGGAGTTCTACCACCCCGATTACAGCATCGCCCGCCTGCCCGACGAAAAAGATTTTCGCCGCACACTCTACTGGAATCCCGATGTAAAAACGGATAAAGCAGGAAAAGCAACTATCAGTTTCTACAACAACGGCTCGTGCAAAGAACTAAACATCAGCGCCGAAGGCTTGACGAGCGAAGGGGCGCCGGTGGTTTATTAATGGTTCAAAGTTTCAGGTTCAAGGTTGTACGGGCGGGTTTTAAACCCGCCCCCTCCATTAACCACCCAGGGCAAACGCATGAAAAATTTTACTGCTTATACCTTTCGGTAAAGTTGCTGATATGAGCAGGAGATTCCTCCCTTTGGTCGAAATGACGGTCTCCTTTTTGAGAGAGGGGATGAGGAAGCGGCGGCTTCGCCGCCGCTTCCTCATCCCTTAAACCACCAATGGGCGAGTCATTCCGACCAAAGGGAGGAATCTCATCCGTAATAGCGGGACTAAAAATTTTCAAGGTTTGCCCTGACTAACCATCCCCTTGCCGTTAATAAATCAGAAAATTGCGGCATTAGAAAATTATTTTTGATAAATATGTAAACAGATAGTTTGTTATTCTGTAAAATAATGTATTTTTGTTCGTGTTGTATAGTTTTTAGCATGGATAATGTAAAGTTAAGAGAGCAGGTTAAAGCCGAGTTTACCGACTATTTGAACAAAAATAATCATCGCAAAACCCCCGAGCGCTATGCCGTATTGGATCATATCTATTCATCCAAAGGGCATTTCGATATGGAGTCGCTGTATATTGCCATGAGCAAGGATAGTTTCAGGGTGAGCCGTGCAACGCTGTACAATACCATAGAGCTGTTGCTCGATTGCGGCTTGGTTATAAAGCACCAGTTCGGAGCCAATGTTTCGCAATACGAACGGGTTTATGGGAACGAAAATCACGACCATTTGATCTGCGTGTCGTGTGGCGAGGTGAAAGAATACAAGAACGAGAATTTATTTGTTCCTTCCCGGCAAAAAAAACTTCAACATTTCAATATCAGCTACTACAGCATGTATATCTACGGGGTATGCAACAAATGTATGAAGGCTAAGCTGGGACAGGAGAAAAAGAAAATACAGAAAGATAAAGAATCAAAAAACAATACGGCAAAAAAGAAATGAAAGTAGATGTTCTGCTAGGGTTGCAATGGGGTGACGAAGGAAAAGGAAAAATTGTGGATGTGCTAACTCCCCAATATGATGTGGTAGCGCGTTTTCAGGGTGGGCCAAACGCCGGCCATACCTTGGAATTTGGAGGAAAAAAATACGTCCTCCGCTCGGTTCCTTCCGGCATTTTTCAGGGCAACAATGTAAATATTATAGGTAACGGAGTGGTGCTCGACCCTGCGCTTTTTAAAGAAGAAATAGAGGCTCTGGAAGCTTCGGGGCATAGCTTAAGCAAAAGGCTGTTGATTTCGAAAAAGGCGCATCTTATTTTGCCGACTCATCGCTTACTGGACGTTTGCTACGAGTCGCAAAAAGGAAATTCAAAAATCGGCACTACCGGAAAAGGTATCGGCCCTACCTACACCGACAAAATCGGTCGGGGCGGATTGAGAGTAGGCGATATTCTGTACGATTTCGATTCAAAATATGAAGCGATAAAGAAACGCCACCTCAGGATATTGTCCGGTTACGGCTTCGATGTGAGCAGTTTGCCCGAAATAGAAGCCAAATGGTTCGACGGCCTTAAAAAGTTGAAAGAGTTTAGCTTTATTGATAGCGAACACTACATAAATACGGCCATCCAAACCAAGAAAATACTGGCCGAAGGCGCTCAGGGCACAATGCTCGACATTGATTTTGGCTCTTACCCTTTCGTAACATCGTCCAACACCATATCGGCCGGAGCATGTACCGGTTTGGGTGTGTCGCCACATAAAATAGGGGAGGTTTACGGCATATTCAAGGCCTATTGCACCCGCGTGGGCAGCGGTCCCTTTCCTACCGAATTACTGGACGAAACCGGCGACAAAATCCGCAAAACAGGCTTTGAATTTGGCTCGGTTACAGGTCGTCCCCGCCGGTGTGGCTGGATAGATTTGGTTGCGCTCCGTTATGCTGTAATGCTGAATGGCGTTACGCAACTTATTATGACAAAAAGCGATGTCCTCGATACTTTTTCCACTATCAAGGCCTGTGTAGCCTATAACGTAGGCGGACAACGGCTGGAAGAATTTCCTTTTGAAATAGGAGATACCCTCGAACCTGTGTATGAAGAATTGCCCGGCTGGCAAATTGACATGACAAAGACGAAGAAAGAGAGCGAATTTCCTGTCGAATTCAAAAATTACCTCAATTTTCTGGAACAAAAACTTGGAGCGCCTGTCCGTATCGTGTCGCTGGGGCCTGATAGGGAACAGACAATTATGAGGTAAGCGAGTAAAATTTACAGCAATGATTGAAGGATATCTAAATACAATAATTTGCGGTGATTGTTTGGATGAAATGAGACGAATACCAGACAACACCATTGATTTGATTGTAACATCACCTCCCTATAATCTTAAAAATTCAACGGGTAATGGAATGAAGGATGGAAGAGGAGGTAAATGGAAAAATGCAGAATTAGTGAATGGATATACCCACCATAACGATTGTATGCCTCATGAAGAGTATGCAAAGTGGCAACGAAATTGTTTAACGGAAATGTTTCGGTTAATTAAAAATGATGGCGCCATATTTTATAATCATAAGTGGCGTGTGCAAGATGGATTATTGCAAGATAGACAAGATATTGTGGCAGGGTTTCCTGTTCGGCAAATAATTATCTGGAAAAGAAAGGGTGGAATCAACTTTAACGCTGGTTATTTTTTACCAACATACGAGGTGATTTATTTGATAGCTAAACCTGACTTTCGTCTTGCACCAAAAGCTAATGCCTATGGTGATGTTTGGGAATTTACGCAAGAGATGAATAATCCACATCCGGCGCCTTTCCCTGTTTCTTTAATTGACCGTATAATATCATCAACTCATGCAAATATTGTATTAGACCCCTTTATGGGTTCTGGGACTACAGCTATTGCGGCGCTTCAAAATAAACGAAATTACATTGGCATTGAAATTTCTCCAGAATATACTACTATGGCAAAAAAACGAATAGTTGAATATACAAAACAAAGACAACTTAGACTACAAGGATTTGCAATATCAGAGTAATAGAATAATGACTGGCGCTAACACTCAGAATAAATGGCATAATGTTTATTGGTTTTCAAGAATGTTAATCAATAATGATAAGTACGTTGCTATCGGTAAAGAACCTAAACTTTTATCCACTCTTTCAAGCAGTTTACGTCTTGTTGCGAAAGAAAACAAAGGCGATGATACTTTGAATTTGCAAAAACAAATCTTACGAAATATAATCGAAGACCGGTATAAAAAAACCACCTCAAGGGATATTCGGGTGCACCGTATGCTGGATGAATTGGATGCTGAAATTAATACATTGGAAGATATGGATGTTTTCATAATTACGTGTGAGAATATTATGATTCCATTGAACCAAGCAATAACTAATGTTCCGAATGATGATAGAGAATACACATTGAACATAGCCAAGTCATACCTTGACGTTCAAGGAAAACAAGGTTTGGCTACCGTTATTTCTCTTTGGGATGATTTGGGTGTAAGGGGTTGTTTAACAGCAGAAAGGACAGAAATAGTAAGAGCTTTTGCAACACTTCGTGTATTATTCTCTAAAGACAATTCAATAGCGGAGGAAGATAGAGATATTGTCCTAACTGCATTTACACAAGAATTTGAGCGGCGAGTTGCGCAAAAAAGAAAAAAACGAGCGGGAGGAAGTTTAGAAGATGTTACAGATTTTATATTAGATTATTATAAGATTAAAAGGGCAGAAGCTCCAGCTCATTTTCAGGCAGACATTGAGGTAGATAATTGGGTAAAAACCAAAGATGGTTGGTTAATTGGTATTTCTTGTAAACGGACTTTACGTGAACGATGGAAACAAGTCTCTTCCGCTGAAGCAACTGTTTTGAGTAAATTCAAAATCAAACATATATATCACATTGTAACATTTGATGAGGATTTGTCGGACGATAAACTCACTCTTCTTGGTGGGCATAGACATATATTTTATTTGCCAGATAATAGTCGGAGATTGAAATATGCGAGCGAACATATAGGATTGAAAGGTTATGTGAGGCCTATATCACAATTAATTAATGACATACGGGATCAATTGAAATAAAATGAGTTTTTGATAAGCTTATGAAGTCATCAACCTTGGTAGTAACTAACAAGGTAGAACATCAAGAAAAAACTATTTTTCACGTTCTACTTCTTGCATTTCGCTTGTGTGGCACGCTATTTGAAAGTTACCAATAGAAGACAATTGAATATTAATTTAAAACCAGTAAGAGAATAAATTTATGGAAATAGGATGGATATTATTTATTGGGATAGCCTTGGTGAGTTGGATCATACAGGCTACGCTGAAAAGTAAATTTAAGAAATACTCGAAGATACCGCTTTCTAACGGGATGACGGGTAGGGATGTGGCCGAAAAGATGCTGCACGATAACGGAATTTACGATGTAACGATCACTTCCACCGAAGGTACGCTGACCGACCACTACAATCCTCTCAATAAAACAGTCAACCTGAGCCGTGGCGTTTACAGCAGCAACAGCGTTGCCGCCGCCGCAGTCGCCGCTCACGAGTGTGGACATGCCGTGCAACACGCTTACGCTTACGGCCCCTTGAAGATGCGGTCGTCCTTGGTTCCGGTTGTCAGCTTTGCCTCTAAATGGGTGATGTGGGTTATTCTGGGCGGTATTTTTATGATGAATACTTTTCCAAGTCTTTTGTGGATAGGTATAGGATTATTTGCACTCACCACCCTGTTTAGTTTTGTAACCTTGCCGGTGGAAATCAATGCCAGCAAAAGGGCTTTGGTCTGGCTGAACAGCTCCGGTATAACCAATGTCAGCAATCATGGCATGGCAAAAGATGCCCTTCAATGGGCTGCTTATACTTATGTAGTTGCCGCTTTGGGTTCGCTTGCCACATTGGTATATTATGTGATGATTGCCTTGGGCAACAGAAGATAAATTTTAAAAGAAGAGCTTGTCTCAGATTTTTACGATAATATAGCACACGGATAACACGGAATATACGGATAAACACGGAAACAATGTTCGGGGAGCGAAGGCGACTCAATATATTTAATTTTATGATTTATAGAATGCTGAAAATTAGATGTATATAAAAATGAAATCCGTATTTATCCGTCTATTCTGTGTTATCCGTGTGCTGTTATCAACATATAACACAGTCTCTTTTTTGTCTAAAAAACAAACTCTATGAAATTCGGCTTTATCCTTATCCTGCTTGCTTTTATCGGCGGAAACTTTTATGTTTTTCACCGCATCTGGCTTTTGATGCCGCCAAGCAATGTTGGACGCATTATACTGGTATCGCTGGCTACGGCGCTGGTGTCGTCGTTGTTTATCTATTTCATTTTTGGCGATGTGCTGCCGATATCTTTGTCGTCTTTCTTTTACAGGGTTGGCACATCGTGGCTGTTTATTTTCCTCTACCTTTTTATCCTGACTTTGTTAAAAGACCTGATTCGCCTGCTGCACATCATACCTGCCGATTCGTTTTCGCATTACACAAAAGATAATTGGGCGGGACTGGCTTTGGCTTTTGGCTTCATCACCATGCTTATGGTATGCGGCTACCTCAAATATTGCTGGAAAGTGCGGGTGGAAGCGCCGGTGGTAACCGAAAAGAAAATGGAGAAACGGGAATCGCTTCGCATGGTAGCCATCAGCGATTTGCACCTTGGATACGGCATTGGTAAACAGGAATTGCTGAAATGGATTGATTTAATAAATGCCGAAAAACCGGATGTGGTGCTGATAGCCGGAGACCTTATCGACAGCAGCATCCGCCCATTGCGTAGCGATAGTTTGGAGCAGTGCTTTAAGGAAATAAAGGCGCCGTTGGGCATTTATATGTGCCTGGGCAATCACGATTATATGAGTGGCGTGAACGAAAGCGTCCGCTTTATTAATGATGCCGGCATACATCTCCTGAAAGATTCCTATGCCCTGGTTGACAGTTCGTTCTACATCGTGGGGCGGAACGACAGATCAAGTCGCAACCGGAAACCCTTGTCGGAATTGGTGTCTCAATTGGATAAGACTAAACCCATCATCTTGCTCGATCATCAACCCTATAACCTGGAAGAAGCGGAAGCCAACAACATAGATTTGCAAATTTCGGGGCATACCCATCATGGGCAAGTGTGGCCTATATCCCTCATCACGGATAAACTTTACGAGAAATCGCACGGCTTTCTGAAAAAGGGCAATACCTCTATTTATGTAAGCTCAGGAATCGGCATCTGGGGCGGCAAGTTCCGAATTGGGACGCAGTCGGAGTATGTTGTAATAGATTTGAAACAGCGATGAGGGTATTTATAAACGCCATACTGGTTCATACCTTTCTCAATGCCTACGTTTTTTGGAAGATATGGAAAATTATTCCGCCAAAACAGGCGTACAGGATACTTCTTGTTGTTCTGTTTGCCGCCGAGCTGTCCGTTTACCTGTTCGGATTTGTGTTTGTCGATGAAATATCGCTGGAAATACTTTATCCGGTGATGATGACCGGCACCAGCTGGGCAATTCTTATCCTGTATATGGCTGCCCTGCTGATAGCTTACGACACGGTCAATTATCTGGGGAAGTGGATAAAAGCGATTCCCCGCAAACTGAATCTGCAAAGGCTGCGAAATAAGCGCATCTATTTTTCCGCTTCCAGCCTGATTGTTATACTGGCCATGACTTACGGCAGTTACATGTTCTGGCATCCGGTAGTCAATGAGCTGAATATTACGGTAGATAAGCCATCGGAGGTCAAAGAACTGAAAATTGTGATGGTGGCCGATATACACGCCGGTTACCTGGTAAACCGGGATGTTCTGAAGATGTATATTGATAAGATTATGGAGCAAAAGCCCGACCTCATTCTCTTAGTGGGGGATATTATCGACTACGACATCCGGCCTTTGGATATGCAGCAGATGGATCGGGAATTCAGGCGGTTGAAGGCCCCTTATGGCGTTTTTGCATCGACCGGCAACCACGAATACCGCCTCGATGGCGAAGCGAAAATAAAATGGCTGAAAGACAAAGCCGGACTGACCGTTCTGCGCGATTCGGTTGTAAAAGTCAACAATGCCTTTTACCTTGTCGGCAGGGAAGACGACAAAGCGCCGGTGAGGAAAGCGCTTGGGGAGTTGATGAAACAAGTTGACAAAAATTACCCCGTAATAGTCATGAATCACGAACCTCGCCGCTTGTCGGAAGAATCGGACGAACAGGTTGATATGGCTTTCTACGGACATACCCATAACGGACAAATTTTTCCGTACAACATCCTGATCAACCTCATTTATGAAGTAGGACATGGCTACAAGAAAAAAGACAACACACAGGTCTATGTAACCTCCGGCCTGGGGCTTTCAGGCCCCCAATTCCGCATAGGAACCGTTTCGGAGGTTGTTGTTATTCATGCTCAATTTCGACAGTAGATCAGGGCAACGCCCAGTCGTGTTCGGAAGATTGCAAATTTCAATGATATAATTGTTTAAGATGCTGCAATCCGTTAGGATTGCATCGCTCGGTAGCATAGAAGTAACCAAACGAGGACGCATTCCATTCGGAATGCGACCCCTGTTAAGCCTGATTTTTCTACCGAGCGAAGCATTCCTACGGAATGATGCTAATAACACACAGCTTTTATTTGTATAACAAATAATTACAATCTTCCGAACACGACTGGGCAAACCTGTAGGGCAACCGCCTGAAAAATTTTACTGCTTATGCCTTTCGGTAAAGTTGCTGATATGAGCAGGAGATTCCTCTCTTTGGTCGGAATGACTGTCTCCTTTTTGGGAGAGGGGATGAGGAAGCGGCGGCAAAGCCGCCGCTTCCTCATCTCTTAAACCGCCAACAGGCGAGTCATTCCGACCAAAGGGAGGAATCTCATCCGTAATAGTGGGTCTAAAATTTTTCATGCGTTTGCCCTGAGTAAATGTAAATGTCGGCTTTTCTTTTCACAAAAAAAATCGTATATTTGTGGACGAAACTAATTAAAGAGATACAACTATGGAAAGAGATATGATAACTGCCCTCATAGACGTGTCGAAACCCGAGGGACGTAAAATAGTCAGGGAGCTTGAGTCAAAAAAAAGTGTAGAACTGGAATACCCGCTAATCGGTTCTATATCAAATGAAAATTCGCATGAAGTAGTTTTTGGTAAATTTCTTGATAAATTGAGTAAGCATTACGATTACGATATGCGTAAAGGTATTGAGTTATGAAATATAACATACACTATTCGGATGAATCACAAATAGACTTGGAAGAATTGTATAGTGTTATCTGTGAGAGATATAGCGCTCCAATCACTGCTCAGAATTATGTTAAAGGGTTGAATGCCGTAATAAAACAACTCGAAACGAATCCTGAAATATACGCCATACAAACCCGGCAATCATTAAAAAAATACGGCCACAACGTCCGCCGGTTGAACTACAAGAAAATGGCAATTATCTACACCGTCCACGGCAAAACTGTTTACATACACCGCATTGTTCCGGCAAATAGTATTTCGGAACTTTCACTATAAATTTTTATCATACCCCTTTTCCTTTCCCCTATAAATTTTGTAAGACATTTTTATCCCTTTGTGTATAAGTGGGAATTTTATGCTAACTTTGTGAATGAAACCAATTAAAACAGAAAGCTATGAATAGTAATATGGTAACAGCTCGCATAGACGTATCGAAACCCGAAGGGCGTAAAATAGCCCGCAATCTCGAAGCAAAAAAAAGCGTAGAAATGAATTACCCTATGCCTGAAGGCATATCGGGGAAAACATATACAGTTGACGAAGTATTCGGAGAAGTGAGAGCTAAATTAAAACGACATTATGGGGTGGGATAATGAAAAATTATATAGTTGTAATATCAGAAGCTGCAAGAGAAGACATGGATGAATTGTCCGATCTTATTATGTATGGCTACAAAACATATAATACGGCGATACGTTATATTGATGGATTGGAGAAAAGAATACAGGAACTAGAAAAAGATGCAGAAAGCTATCAATTTCAAAACAGAACCTACTTCTTGAAATACGGGCACAACGTCCGCCGGTTGAACTACAAGAAAATGGCAATTATCTACACCGTCCACGGCAAAACTGTTTACATACACCGCATTGTTCCGGCAAATACTATCTCGGGACTTTCACTATAAAATTTTATCATACCCAGGGCAACCGCCTAATAAACAATATTCTTAAACAACTGTCGGCATTCCCGTGCGTCATTCAACTTACTTATCAGCGCCTCTCTTGTTATTGTGGGTAGAACAAAGTTTTCGTCCGAGAAGAAGAGCTCTGTCAGCAGTTTCAGCTCCTCATCGTTGAAAGTGTTGAGGTATTCATTGAACTTCTGCCGGTCGCCGACTTCAAAATACAGCAGGGCAAGGCGTATTTTCGTCGAATGATCGGGCGCTACCTGCTCCAGCGATTCGGTATATTCTATGGCTTTATCTATATCATTCTTCGCTATGCTGATGAGGGACAATCTGTCGAGCATCACTCTGTCGTCCTGCTCTTTTCCATAGGTCTTTAAGAAGAAAACTTCCGATTTGGCATACTCTCCCAGTCTGAAATAAAATTCACCGGCCACTATATTCAGGTCTTCCGATTCGGGGTCTATCTCCATTCCCGATTGCATGAGCAGACAGGCTTGTTCCATCTCCTCTTTTTGCAGGTAGGCCAGGGCTTTTTTGGCGAATATTTCCGCCGTTTTGCCATGCAGTTTTTCGTACCGGTTGAGGCTGCACAACATGTCGTCGTACAATTCCAGCGAGAAATAGCAGTCCGACAAGGAATAGTACAACGATTCATCCTCAGGATTCAGCACGATGCATTCTTCAAACAGGGCAATCGCCTCATCCGTGCGGTTACACAACGAAAAGCAATGTGCCTTCAGTTTAAGCAAATCGGCATCCGAATCGTCAATCGTCAGGGCAAAATCAAAAGCATCAATCGCCTTTTCGTATTGACCTTGTAAGGAATAAAGTTTCCCCATATTTGTCCAGGCCTCGTACGAATAGGGGTCTATGTCCAGTATTTTATTTGTTGCATCAACGGCAAGCGCAAAGTTGTCGCACATTTCGTAGGCATACGACAATTCGGCCAGTACCTCTATATTTGTGTGCTCAAAAGCTAAACTCTGCTCAAAAAACGAAATAGCATCGTCGTAATAATCCGATTCCTCATAAAGAAAGCCCAATTCTGCAAAAATGACCTCCTCATCGGTTTCGTCATCGTTTAGTACCTCTTCCGCCAAAAGGTTTGCCTCGCTATATAAATCCAAATTGAGTAAACACTCAATTTTCAGCAGATACAATTCAAAATCGTAGCCATCGAAAGTTTTATTCAGGTATTCCAGCGCTTCGCGGTATTGCCCCGAATAAATGACGAATCTGGCGCTTTTGAGCAACAAGGATTGGTTACCCGGATGAATCTTCAAACCCGAATCAACTAATTTTTTAGCCGTCTCCAAGTCGTCGAGCATATCGTAATATTCGGCCAGGTCATCAAATTCCTCCGCATCAAAATAAATACTCTTACCCGATTCAAGCATCTGCTCATACCGCCTTACCAAGTCCGAAACATCTTTTTCTTCCATAATTCTTTAATGTGTTGATGTGCTGATATGCTGATGTGCTAATTGGCGCAAAGCGACAACAAAGTCATTATTCACATCAGCACATTAGCGTATCAGCACATTGATATATTGTTCAAACCGTAATCAACTCATACTGCCGTGTCCCTAAGCCAATTTTTTCGCCATGTTCCAATCCGGCTTGCCAGTTGGTGGTGGGATGGGCTAAATGGAATTTGTCTTCTCCTTCCATCTGTTCGTGCGGGTGTTTGTCGGCCAATATGCTTCCGCCCAATATGGGCGCTTTTGTTACTAAATCGGCACAAGCCTGATCGAGTGCAATGGGGTCGAAGGAGGCGGCAATGCCCAGGTCGGGAATAATTGCTGCATCGTTATGATTCCAGCAGTCGCACTCGGGCGATACATTCATGATGAAACTGATATGAAAATGGGGTTTGCCCAATAGTACGGCTTTCGCATATTCGGCAATCTTATAGTTCAGGCGTTCCGAGGTTTCTCCATCGCCCATCACCGCAGAGTCGTACTGGCAAAGAGCGATGCATTGTCCGCAACCGACACATTTTTCGTAGTCGATAACGGCAATTTTATCGCCTCCGATGTGTATGGCATCGTGGGCGCAATTCTTGGCGCATACGCCGCAGCCCGTACACGATTCGCGGTCGATAACCGGTTGCGAGGCCGAATGCAATTCCAGCTTTCCGCCAACGCTGGCACAGCCCATTCCCAGATTTTTCAGAACGCCGCCAAATCCCGCCTGTTCGTGTCCCTTGAAGTGGTTCATGCTGACAATAATATCGGCATCGGCTATGGCAGTCCCAATTTTGGGGGCTTTGCAATATTCTCCGTCAATCGCTATTTCGCGGTAATCGGTTCCTTTCAGTCCATCGGCAATAATAATGTCGCATTTGGCCGAGATAGGATTAAACCCGTTCTCCATCGCGCTCTGAATATGGTCAATCGCGTTGGAGCGACGACCCGAATACAGGGTATTGCTATCGGTAAGAAAAGGTTTTGCGCCTAATGTGCGGAGCAGGGTGGCTATTTGCGCCGCATAATTGGGGCGTATAAAAGCCAGATTCCCAGGCTCGCCAAAATGGATTTTTATGGCGACAAACTGGTTTTTAAAATCAATATTCTCGATACCGGCACGTTTAACAAGCCGTTCCAACTTCTTTAGCAGGCTACTGGATGGGCTTGTCCGCAGATTGGTAAAGTAAACTTTTGAAGCATTCATTTTACGCTGATTTTTATGTAGTGCAAACGTACGGAAAAAAAGTGAAAAATGGAAAGAATAGATTATCTGATCAGGGCAAACCTTGAAAAAGGGTTCACCGATAACACCCCGTATTTAGTCCCGCATGGGACTAGACCAGTTTTGTCGGTGAACCGAAAAAAGTCCAAAGGACTTTTTTCATGGTTTGCCCTGATTATCCAATCCGCTAATTGATTTTTCCATTTCTTTTCCGTAAATTTGTATTCACAATTATTATAAACCATAAAAAACAGATACAAATGATTTTAGGCGAACAAACCTGGCGCTGGTACGGGCCGAATGACCCCGTAACTTTAGCCGATATAAAACAGGCCGGAGCAACCGGAATAGTTACTGCACTGCACCACATAAAAAATGGGGAAGTATGGACCGTAGAGGAAATACAAAAGCGGATAAAGGAGATAGAAGACATTGGGCTGACCTGGTCGGTGGTTGAAAGTATCCCCGTGCACGAATACATCAAAACACAGGAAGGCGATTACAAAAAATACATCGAAAACTACAAGGAAAGCATCCGTAACCTGGCTAAGTGCGGCGTGATGATTGTTACCTACAACTTTATGCCCGTACTCGACTGGACGCGTACCGACCTGGCCTACACCATGCCTGACGGGTCGAAAGCCCTGAAGTTTGAACGGGATGCATTTATCGCTTTCGAACTGTTTATCTTGAAACGTCCGGGCGCCGAAAAACAATATACTGCCGAAGAAATAGCCAAAGCCAAAGCCCGTTTCGATAAAATGTCGGAAGCGGATAAAAATACGCTTGTTCGCAACATGATTGCCGGATTGCCGGGCGCCGAAGAAAGTTTTACGCTGGAAGAATTTCAGATTCAACTGAACAGGTACAACGGAATTGATGCAGAAAAACTTCGCTCAAACCTGATTGATTTTCTGAAAGAAATTGCCCCCGTTGCCGATGAAGTTGGCGTAAAACTGGCCATCCATCCCGATGATCCGCCGTATTCCATTCTCGGATTGCCGCGTATCCTCAGCGCCAAACAAGACTTCCTGAAGCTGGTGGAAGCTGTGCCGAACGAGTCTAACGGCTTGTGTTTTTGTACCGGCTCTTTCGGTGTGCGCGCCGACAACGATTTGCCGAACATGATTGTGGAACTGGGCGACAGAATAAATTTTGTTCACCTTCGTTCGACACAACGCGACAGTGAAGGCAACTTTTTTGAAGCCAATCACCTCGAAGGAAATGTGGATATGTATGGCGTGATGAAAGGCTATCTCGAAATTCAACAAAAAAGAAATGTCTCTATTCCTTTCCGTCCCGATCACGGGCATCAAATGATTGACGATTTGAACAAAAAAACAAATCCGGGCTATTCATGCATCGGTCGCCTGAGAGGCCTGGCCGAATTAAGAGGCTTGGAATATGGAATAGCAAAAACATTGTATGAGTAATTTTGTAGGGGGCGAATAAAATTCTTTCGGTTCAGATTGTGCCTGAACACAGAGGTTTGCTGATGAGCCACTACAACTTGTTTTTAATGAACGGTAATAAAAAATATTAAATTCGGCAAGAAAGCTATCGTTGTATGGTTTTTTTGTCGAATTTTGTGTTTTTAGGGAAAATGAAAGATTATTAAAAATATTATAACAACAAATCATGAACATATCCATTTTACTTCAAACCACCCAGACAACCGTTTCCGAACTTGCAGAAACTGCGGCAGCGCCTCTTGCAAGCGCCAGTTATTTCGACCTGATTCTTAAAGGCGGTTGGATTATGCTTCCGCTCTTTTTGCTCTCGCTGCTGTCTATTTACCTGATTATCGAACG
Organism: Viscerimonas tarda; assembly: GCF_054601255.1. Lineage (NCBI taxonomy): Bacteria > Pseudomonadati > Bacteroidota > Bacteroidia > Bacteroidales > Dysgonomonadaceae > Viscerimonas > Viscerimonas tarda. The sequence goes on from NZ_BAAHWV010000023.1 coordinate 39,851, forward strand.
GTGGATGGTCATCAGTCGCTTAGGTAAAAACGATTCGGTATGGTTTTCGAGGGTGTTGGAACTGGTACACGAGAATAAAATAGACAAGGCGCTTAAATTCAGCCTCGAAAGACCTTATGCAACGGCAAAAGTGGTCGCCGCCGGACTTAGAGAAGTTGAAAACACAACAGAAGAAATAGAAAATTCGATACAAATTGAAGCCCGCCAGCAAATATCGCTACTCGAACGGGGAATGAATTACCTGGGCCTGACTGCATCCGTTGCTCCCATGCTCGGATTCTTGGGTACAATCTTCGGTATCATTCAGATATTCTACAATATTTCGGCAACCGGCGATTTGAATATTGCCGCCATTTCGGACGGTTTGTACCAAAAAATGATTTGCTCGGGAACGGGGCTTTTGGTGGGAATCATCGCCTACTCGGGATTCAATGTTTTAAATGGACGCATCGACAAGCTTGTTCTCAATATCGACAAAAGCTCGAATGAAATATTGAAGGCTGTTAAAACCTCCAAAAAGGAAGCTGCCGGTTTATGAGAAAAATCGCATAGCCCTATAAAACAGAAAACAATGAAAATAGAACGTAGAAAAACAAGAACAGCAGAAGTATATACAGCATCGTTGAACGACATCATGTTCTTTCTCTTGCTGTTCTTCCTGATTATATCGACCATGGTAACGCCGGCAGCCATCAAAGTGCTGTTGCCCAAATCCTCCACATCCGAAAATGTGGTAACCAAGAAAAATATCAGCTTGGTAATCACCTCCGACTTGCAGTATTTTGTCGAAAACAAAGCCCTTAGCTTCGACGAAATAGAGCCTGCCTTGTCGGCCATCGTAACAAATCTGCCCGAAGGAGAAGAAGTAAACGTATTGCTTCAGGCCGATAAAACCCTGAATCTGCAAGAAGTAGTAAACGTTATCGACATAGGCAACAAGCTGCGGGTGAAAATGATATTGTTTACACAAAAAGACTAAATCAATTAGTAAATCTAAAAATTAGTTAATCAGCAAATTGAATAATGAGACATTTGCTAATTTGCTAATTTGCTAATTACTATTATATGAACATACTATTACTGGGAAGCGGAGGGCGCGAACATGCCCTGGCTTGGAAAATAAAACAAAGCGATAAAGTTAAGAACCTCTATGTAGCGCCGGGTAACGCCGGAACAGACGGCATTGCCGAGAATGTGGCGATTGCTGCCACCGATTTTCCGGCGATAAAGGATTTCGTGCTTCAAAAAAGCATCAACATGGTAATTGTTGGCCCCGAAGACCCTTTGGTGAAAGGCATTTATGATTTTTTCGGAAACGATGCTTTATTGAAGGATATACCTGTAATCGGCCCTTCGAAAGAGGGAGCGCAACTGGAAGGTAGCAAGGATTTTGCCAAACAATTTATGCAGCGCCACAATATCCCCACGGCAAGGTACAAAAGCTTTACGCTGGATACGCTTGAGGATGGCTACCGGTTTCTCGAACAACTGGATGCGCCTTATGTGCTGAAAGCTGATGGATTAGCTGCCGGAAAAGGCGTATTGATTATTCAGGATTTGGACGAAGCCAGGCACGAATTGCGGCAGATGCTAAGCGGCATGTTTGGCGATGCCAGCAAAACGGTGGTGATAGAAGAATTCCTGTCGGGAATAGAATGTTCTGTTTTTGTGCTGACAGATGGCGATTCGTATAAAATACTGCCGGTGGCGAAGGACTATAAGCGCATTGGAGAGGGCGATACAGGCCTCAATACCGGAGGAATGGGAGCCGTTTCGCCGGTGTCTTTTGCCGACGAAACTTTTATGAAGAAAGTGGAAGAGCGCATTATCATCCCGACTGTAGAAGGCTTGAAGAAGGACAAAATAGATTACAAAGGCTTCATATTCCTGGGCTTAATTGAAGTAAAAGGAGAACCCATGACCATTGAATACAATGTGCGGATGGGCGACCCCGAGACCGAGGTAGTCATGCTCCGCATCAAATCGGACTTTGTTGAACTTCTGGAGGGTGTAGCCAATCAAAACCTTTCGGAAAAAAACATGGAGATAGACGAGCGTTATGCAACCACCATTGTACTGGTTGCCGGCGGCTACCCGGGCGATTATAAAAAAGGCGATGCCATATCGAAGCTGGAGGACGTGAAAGACAGTATCGTTTTTCAGGCCGGCACGAAAAAATCGGCAGGCCAAATCGTAACCAGCGGAGGACGGGTGATGGCCCTTAGCTCCTATGGAAAAACAAAAGAAGAAGCATTGAGCAAATCCAACGAAAATGCCCGGAAAATCAGTTTCGAGGGCAAATATTACAGAAAAGACATTGGTTTCGACCTCAAATAGGACGTAGTGATAAAAAGATACCGGAAATACATTGCCGAAAACAGGGGTCTGATATATCTATCTACTTTTCTTGTCGTTTTGCTACGACTTGGGCTTTTATTCGCGACAGCTGATTCTGTCCCCGAGGAAGGAGATTTTATACCGGAGAATCTGGACTTGCCTTTCGAGAGCCGCTATGTTTTATTTATTTGCAGCTTGCTGTTTACTATCGGCATCGGGCTGCAACTAACGCATCTGAACATAAAATATGCACTCATACGGGGCAAAACATCTCTTCCGTATGTTTTCGCTCTATTTCTTTTGAGCAGTTCACCCGGCCTCATCTGTGCCATTTCGCCCTATATCGGAATCGTTGCGGTGTTGTGGTCGGTAAATATTCTGTTCAGTTCGTATCAGGAGCCCAAAGCATCGAAGCAGGCATTTGGTATTGGGGTTATCCTTGCATTAGCCAGCTTTGCTATCCCGTCATTGTTAATCTACCTGATTGTATTCTGGGTAGGTTTTTCGGTGATGAGGAGTTTCAGCTTCAAAGTTTTTCTGGCATCGCTGTTTGCTGTGGTGATGGTTTACTGGCCGGTATTCTTATACCTGTTTTTTGTCAGGGAACAAGACGATGCGCTGAGCTATTTCGTTTCGGGATGGAATAACTTTTTCGATTTCTCCATTTTAGAGATGGACATAAAAAGTGTGATTATCCTGCTGGTATGCGCTGCAACAGCTATCATTATCCTGATAAATAATCACCTCAGCGAGTTTAAAGATAAGATACAGGTCAGGGCAAATTTCGCCTTTCTCCGGTTTATGCTTCTTTTTTCGGCATTAATATACCTGCTGTTTTCTCAGCATTTCCCGCACAATTGGGCGATAGCAATTGTCATAGCGGGGTTTATCCTGTCGCATTTTTTTGCCCTCGCAAACAAGAAGTGGAAAGTCTGTTTCTTTATCCTGGTGGCTGTTTTTTATTTTGCCAATTACGCCTGTTTATTCATGGAATAAGGAAATGACAATAAGATAATTGCAAAAAATGAATATTTTAGGCCTGAAAATGTTCATATTTGAAAAGTTATTCCTTATTTTGCAGGTTGAACAAGAAATACATATATAACATTTATGCAAATATCATTTTCTGCGCAACAAATTGCGGATGTTCTACACGGTATAGTTGAAGGGAATCCGAATGTAAAAGTTAAACAATTTTCAAAAATAGAAGAAGGTAAGCCCGAAACTCTAACGTTTTTAGCCAACCCCAAATACGCCCACTATCTTTACGGGACAAAAGCGAGCGTTGTACTCGTTAACGCCGATTTTGTACTCGAACAACCCGTCGAAGCCACCTTGATTCGTGTAGCCAATGCGTATGCGGCTTTAGCTATCCTGCTCGAAATGGTCGATAGTCTTACCAATCCCAGGAAAAAAGGGATTGAGCCTAATTCTTTTATAGCCGGAGATGCAAAAATAGAGAACGACGTGTATGTCGGAGCATTTGCCTACATTGCCAACAAGGCGACCATAGGCAAGGGTTCGCAGATATACCCGCAAGTATATGTCGGCGCAAATGTAGCGATTGGAGAGAATACTGTTCTGTACCCCGGCGTAAAAATATATGCCAACTGTAAAATCGGAAGCAATTGCATTATTCATGCCGGTACTGTTATCGGCTCCGATGGATTTGGTTTCGCCCCCGAAAACGGGGTTTACAAAAAAATACCTCAACTGGGTATTGTCATCATCGAAGACGATGTTGAAATTGGCGCCAATACAACCATCGACAGGGCTGTGATGGAAGCCACCATTATCAGAAAAGGAGTTAAACTGGATAATTTGATACAGATTGCCCACAACGTAGAAGTGGGTGAACATACCGCCATGGCTTCGCAAGTGGGGGTATCGGGTTCTACAAAAATAGGGAAACATTGTGTGCTGGGCGGACAAGTAGGCCTTTCGGGGCACATCACAATTGCCGATAACACCAGCATTGGCGCCCAATCGGGAATAATCAGCAGCACCAAGGAAGGCGCTCAAATTATAGGTTCGCCGGCCATCCCCATAAAGAACTTCTTCAGGTCGAGCGCCGTTTTCTCGAAACTTCCCGACATGTACCGCCAAATTAATCAGATGCAACGAGAACTCGATTCACTTAAAGAACAATTAAACAAGTAATAAAAAAAACGGCAAAACGCCGGCATATAAAACCTAAAATGGATAGACAGAAAACCTTAAAAGAAAGCTTTACTTTAGAAGGAAAAGGATTACACACCGGTTTGGCTATAACCATCACTTTTAACCCTGCTCCCGAGAATCACGGATATAAAATAAAAAGAGTTGACTTACCCAACCAGCCGGTAATTGATGCACTTGCCGAAAATGTCGGCGCAACGCAGCGGGGAACAGTCTTAATACAAAATGATGTACAAATAAGCACCGTAGAACATGCGATGTCGGCCTTGTATGCCATGGATGTAGATAACTGCCTGATAGAAGTCAATGCACCCGAATTCCCAATCCTTGACGGAAGTTCGATCAGGTATGTTGAACAAATTAAGAAAACCGGACTGGTTGAACAAAATGACAACCGCGATTATTTTGTTGTTAGACGGAAAATGGAGGTTTTTGACGAGGAAACAGGTTCCAAGTTAATTCTTTTGCCCGACGACAAGTTTTGCATAAACTCTTTTATCGAATTCGACTCGAAATATATCCCCAATCAGTCGGCCACCCTCGATAATATGGAGGACTTTGAAAAAGAGATAGCACAAAGCAGAACCTTTGTGTTTGTCCGCGAAATCCAGAAACTACTCGAAGCCGGACTGATAAAAGGCGGCGACCTCGACAATGCAATAGTTATTTACGAGCGACAGGTTTCGCAGGAGCAACTCGATAAATTGGCCGATTTGCTGGGCGTTCCACACAAAGATGCCTGCGAATTGGGGTACCTGAATAATAAATCCATCATCTATCCCAACGAACCGGCTCGCCATAAGCTATTGGATATAATAGGCGATATGGCCTTGATAGGAAAACCCTTGAAAGGCCGTGTAATTGCTACCCGTCCGGGGCATCACATCAACAATAAAATGGCCAGGCTGATACGCAAGCAGATTAAGATGAGCGACGTGCAGCCACCGGTATATGACCCCAATCTGGAACCTGTTTTTGATATTAATAAAATTAAAACCTTGTTGCCTCACCGCTACCCCTTCCTGATGGTCGATAAAATCATCGAAATAGGGCCAAAGCACATTGTCGGCGTCAAGAATATGACAACAAACGAACCTTTCTTCCAAGGCCATTTCCCGCAGGAGCCCGTTATGCCGGGCGTTTTGCAGGTGGAGGCTATGGCGCAGATAGGTGGGGTTATGATACTGTCGGGCGTAGATGAACCCGAATTGTATTCGACCTATTTTCTCAAAATAGACAACGTGAAGTTCCGCCATAAAGTAGTACCCGGAGACACCCTGATTTTTCGTCTTCACCTGATAAGCGACATCCGGCGGGGAATCGCCAACATGAAGGGCTATGCTTTTGTTGGTGAAAAAGTTGTTTCGGAAGCAGAATTTACCGCACAAATAGTAAAAAATAAATAGTTATGTCATCTACTATATCATCATTAGCAAGTATTCATCCCGATGCAAAAATCGGTGAAAATGTAGTTGTTGAACCTTTCGCCTTTATCGACAAAAACGTTGAAGTAGGCGATGGTTCGTATATCATGTCCGGCGCAAATCTGCGCTCAGGAGCACGTTTGGGTAAAAATTGCAGGATATTCCCCGGAGCGGTTATCGCCGGAATACCACAAGACCTCAAATTCAAAGGCGAAGAAACACTTGCCATTGTCGGCGACGCTACCACCGTCAGGGAATGCGCCACCATAAACAGGGGCACAGCATCCAAAGGAAAAACGGTAGTAGGAAACAATTGCCTTTTAATGGCTTACTCCCACGTAGCACACGATTGCGAGCTGAGAAACAACATCATAGTCGGAAATGCAACCCAATTGGCCGGCGAAGTTGAAATTTACGACAACGCCATCCTGAGCGGAGGCTCTCTTGTTCACCAGTTTACACGAATCGGCGAACATGTTATGATTCAGGGCGGAACACGCTTGGGGAAAGATATTCCGCCGTTTATCGTTGCCGGAAGGGAACCTGTTTCTTATTCGGGGATAAATCTGGTCGGATTGCGCCGCCGTGGTTTTACGAACGAAAAAATCAATGAAATACAGGAAATGTACCGGTTGATATACCAGGCAGGACTGAACTTTTCGGATGCCGTTGCCAAAATAGAAAAAGATTTTGCAAAAACGCCGGAAGTAGAACTGGTGGTGAATTTTATTAAAAATTCGCCCCGCGGTATTGTGAGGGGATATATGTAGGGACTGGTTCCGGCTGTCATTGCGGGTCGATCCCGCAATGACAACAAAGCAGTAGGCGACCACAAGGGTCGCCCTCCGCATTGATAATTATCTTTACATCTATGAAAAATAAGGGATTAATTGCACAAAGAGTTGAATTTTGTATTTGTTTCTTTTTGATAATCCTCAAGTTTAAGCTATTTTTGTATGACTTTAAAGAATAAACAATTTTGCATAGTTTGTCAATTGGCGAAAATCAATAAATCTAATCTAAAATATAACTAAAAACTATTTAATTGTATGAGTTGGTTACTTAATTCTTCTATTGGTCGGAAGTTCATCATGAGCGTTTCCGGTATTTTTCTTGTCTTGTTTTTGCTGTTTCACATGTCGATGAACTTGGTGCTGGTTTTTTCAGCCGAAGGGTATGATATGATATGTGAATTTCTGGGAGCAAACTGGTATGCCGTGGCGGCCACTTTGGTATTAGCGGGCGGTGTAGCAGTTCATGTCATTTACGCTACCTTGCTGACGCTTCAAAATCGGAAAGCGCGAGGGGCGGACAAGTATGGTTCTTCCGGCAAAACACAAACCGAATGGACTGCAAAGAACATGTATGTGTTGGGCCTGGTCGTTGTATTGGGCTTGGTTCTTCACTTGTGGAACTTTTGGTACAAAATGCAATTCGCCGAATTGCTGCACTTGCCGGATGCCGTATCCAAAGGTTCGGGATTAGTAACCGAACTGTTCTCTTGTCCTTGTTATTCAGTTATTTACATTGTTTGGTTGGTGGCAATTTGGTTTCATCTAACGCACGGAATATGGAGTGCATTCCAAACGCTGGGCCTGAACGGGAAAACATGGTATCCCCGATTGAAATTTATCTCAAATGTTGTTGCAACAATTATTATGATTGGTTTTGCAATTGTTCCGGTTTTTTTCACAGTTAAACATTTCTTATGCTGTTAAATATGAAAGACCGGATAATTTTATTGATTCTGTTCGTTGCATTTTCGTCCCTCCTTCACGGACAAACATCGGAAAATGATGCGCTGTTGAAAAATGACAAAGAGATAAAGACAACTGCTCTCAGTGCGGGAGTAATGATGGGTGGAGGCTCTTTGATTGGCGCTGACTTGGAGGTGTTGGCAGGGAGACGTTTAGGAGTGCAATTGGGCGTAGGTATTAGTAGCTTTGGCGGTGGACTCAATTATCACCTGAAAGACGGCGTTAATTCTTCGTTTGTGTCTTTTCAGTATTTTCATCAAGGCTTTGGCAATAATCACTATGCTTCATGGTTAGGCCCTGTGTTTGTTTATAGATCAAAAAAACTGTTTCAAGCCGGAATTGGGGTGGGAAATCTAATTGACAAAGGGCCGCAATGGACAATAACGAATAAATCGGAAAAATCGCAAAATGCGACGGCATCCCTTCTATTCAATTTAGGTTTGTTTTTTTAATTTCATTCAGGTAACAAATAATATAAGAATATGACACAATTAGATTCAAAAATCCCCAAAGGTCCGTTGTCCGAAAAATGGACGAACTACAAAGACCACCAAAAACTTGTTAATCCCGCCAACAAAAGACGGCTCGATATAATTGTGGTCGGTACAGGTTTGGCCGGTGCATCGGCTGCAGCATCCCTCGGCGAACTCGGTTTCAATGTGCTGAATTTCTGTATTCAGGATTCACCCCGCCGCGCTCACTCCATTGCCGCACAAGGTGGTATCAATGCAGCAAAAAACTACCAGAACGACGGAGACTCGGTTTACCGCTTGTTCTACGACACCATTAAAGGTGGCGACTACCGCGCCCGCGAAGCAAATGTTCACCGTTTGGCCGAAGTCTCAAACAGCATTATCGACCAGTGTGTGGCTCAAGGCGTACCTTTTGCACGCGAATACGGCGGCTTGCTCGACAACCGTTCCTTCGGTGGAGCGCAGGTATCGCGTACTTTTTATGCAAAAGGACAAACCGGACAGCAATTGTTGCTTGGCGCCTACTCGGCATTGAGCCGTCAGGTAAACAAAGGCTCGGTAAAATTATACACCCGTTACGAAATGCTGGACGTGGTTATTATCGACGGGCGCGCTCGCGGTATTATCGCTCGCAACCTGGTAACAGGTAAAATTGAACGTTTCTCGGCTCATGCCGTAGTTTTTGGCACAGGCGGTTATGGAAACACGTTCTTCCTTTCGACTAACGCAATGGGATCGAACGGATCGGTTGCAATACAAGCGTATAAAAAAGGCGCCTATTTTGCCAATCCTTGTTTTGCGCAAATTCACCCAACTTGTATCCCCGTACACGGCGAATTTCAATCGAAATTGACCTTGATGTCGGAATCGCTTCGTAACGATGGCCGTATCTGGGTGCCCAAAAAGAAAGAAGATTCGGAAGCCATCCGCGCCGGAAAACTTAAGCCAACAGATATAAAAGACGAAGACCGCGATTACTACCTCGAACGCCGCTACCCTGCATTCGGGAACTTGGTTCCCCGCGATGTAGCTTCCCGTGCCGCAAAAGAAAGATGCGACGCCGGATTTGGCGTAGGAGCTACCGGATTGGCCGTGTATCTCGACTTCTCGGATGCCATCAATCGGCTGGGGCAGAGTGTAGTAGAGGCAAAATATGGCAACCTCTTCCAGATGTACAACAAAATTGTGGATGAAGACCCTTATAAAACCCCGATGATGATTTATCCGGCTATCCACTACACAATGGGTGGTATTTGGGTGGATTACGAATTGCAGACATCCATACCCGGATTGTTCGCCATCGGTGAAGCCAACTTCTCCGACCACGGAGCAAATCGTTTGGGCGCATCGGCATTGATGCAGGGTTTGGCCGACGGTTATTTTGTATTGCCATACACCATACAGAACTACTTGGCCGATCAAATATCAGTTCCACGTTTCAGTACCGATTTACCCGAATTTGTGGAAGCCGAAAGCGCTCTGCAAAAGAAAATTGCCAGATTGATGGCGATAAACGGAACACATTCGGTTGATTCAATTCACAAGAAACTGGGTATAATCATGTGGGATTTCGTGGGAATGGGACGGACAAAAGAATCCTTGGAAAAAGCGCTTGAAGACATCAAAGCCTTGAAAAAGGATTTTTGGTCGAATGTGCGCATCCCGGGCAAATCCGATACCTTGAATACCGAACTGGAAAAAGCGATCCGGCTGGCAGACTTCCTCGAAATAGGAGAATTGATGGCCAGGGACGGTCTCAACCGGAACGAATCGTGTGGTGGACATTTCCGCGAAGAATATCAAACGCCCGAAGGGGAAGCCCTCAGACGCGATGATGAATTTTCGTATGTCGCTTGTTGGAAATATGCAGGAGAAGATCAAGAACCCGAACTGGTAAAGGAACCTCTTGACTACGAATTTGTGGTTAGACAACAACGTAATTACAAAGCATAACTCAAAGAAAAATGGACAAAACAATCAATATAACGCTGAAAGTATGGCGTCAGAGAGGGCCAAAAGAAAAAGGAGCTTTCGAAACATATAAACTTGATGAAGTATCTATTAACAGTTCGTTTCTGGAAATGTTAGACGTCCTGAATGAAAAACTGATTAATGACGGAAAAGAACCGGTAGTATTCGACCACGACTGTCGCGAAGGTATTTGCGGTATGTGTAGCCTTTACGTCAACGGACATCCTCACGGGCCGGACGAAGACGTTACTACCTGCCAATTGCACATGCGCAAGTTTAAAGACGGCGAAACTATTACTATCGAACCTTGGCGTTCGGCAGCATTCCCCGTTATCCGCGACCTGATGGTTGACCGCAATGCGTTCGATAAAATCATACAGGCCGGAGGATACGTTTCTATCAACACCGGAGGCGTGCCCGATGCCAATGCCATTCCAATCTCTAAAATTGATGCCGACGAAGCGATGGACTCTGCTTCGTGTATCGGTTGCGGAGCGTGTGTAGCCGCTTGTAAAAACGGATCGGCCATGCTGTTCGTGTCGGCAAAAGTCAGTCAGCTGGCTCTCCTTCCTCAAGGAAAGGTGGAAGCCGCTCGCCGCGCAAAAGCCATGGTTGCCAAAATGGACGAACTGGGATTTGGAAACTGCACAAACACACAAGCCTGTGAAGTTGAATGTCCGAAGAGCGTATCAGTAAGCAACATCGCCCGCCTGAACCGCGAATTCCTGAAAGCGAAGTTTAAGGACTAAGACGGGATATTCCCTAAAAATAGAAGGCCATTTCTTTGCAGGAATGGCCTTTGTTGTATCGTTTAAAGTTTCAGGTTCAAAGTTCAAAGTTTCAAGGTTCAAGTTTCAAGGTTTCGGGTTGTCGGGCTAGCGCGGATTAACCATTACCCATTATTATTCCCCTTCCCCAAAAAATACAACTTATTAATCAAATCTTCTCTCCTCAAGCGTCTTAGCGATTTTATTATTTCGGGTTGGTAGCTTTTGTCGTACCAGAAGAAGTACTGTCTTTGCCGTAGTTTTTCTTCTTTGGTTTTGGCGGCATATACTTTTTCAAGGGTGTAGGGATGGTAGCCGGTGTAATACATTTCGGTTGCCAGCGTCATGGGCGAGGGGGTGAAATCCTGTACCTGCTCCAGATTGAAGCCCAATGGCTTGGTGATAGCAGCCAGTTCGGCCATATCTGCCTCGTAACAGGCGGGATGCGATGATATAAAGTAGGGAATTAGTTGTTGATTCAGGCGATTGTCGGCATTTATCTTGTCAAACAGCTTCTTAAAGGCATAGAATTGCTGGAAATCAGGCTTTCGCATACATTCCAGCACCTTGTCGGAGGTATGTTCCGGCGCTACTTTTAGCCTGCCCGAAACGTGGTTCTTAACTAGTTCTTCGATGTATTCTTCCGAAATTTTATTCAGTTTCGCCTCTTTATTTTTGTGCAGAAGCATATCGTAACGAACGCCGCTGCCGATAAACGATTTCCTTATTCCCCGAATCGCATCTACCGATTTGTAAATTTCCAGCAATCGGGCATGATTCATATCCAGATTGTCGCAAGGTTTGGGGTAAATACACGATGGCTTTTTGCATTTGGAACAAATCTCCAGCTCTTTCCCCTTCATGGCGTACATGTTGGCCGACGGGCCGCCCAAATCGCTCAGGTAGCCTTTAAAACCGGGCATTTCTTTTATCTGTTCAACCTCTTTCAGTATCGACCTTTTAGAGCGGGAAGCAATAAATTTCCCTTGGTGAGCCGATATGGTACAGAAGGCACAGCCGCCAAAACAGCCCCGATGAATATTGACCGAGAACTTGATCATTTCAAAGGCCGGAATTGTTTTATCCTTGTATTTGGGGTGGGGCAACCGGGTGTAGGGCAGGTCGAACGACGCATCTATTTCGGCCTCATTCATAGGTGGATAAGGCGGATTGATGACAACAAGCTTGTCCTCGCACTTTTGAAGAATACGGCTGGCCTGCATCCGGTTCGATTGCTCTTCGACAATTCGGAAGTTTTTGGCTTGTTTCAGCTTATCCTTTCTACATTCCTCGTGCGAAAACAGCTGAATATCTTCCCTGTCTGTGTATTGGCCAAGGTTTGTTTGCACATCTTCCAGATAGGCCGTTTGAGGGATGTCTTTCAGGCTATTGAACGATTCGCCGTTTTTCAGGCGTTCCACAATAGCTTTCAGGGGCAGTTCGCCCATGCCGTAAACCAGCAAATCGGCTTTAGACCCGATCAATATTGGCCGGTGCAACACATCCTCCCAATAGTCGTAATGAGCTACGCGGCGAAGAGAAGCCTCTATGCCACCAAGCAACACCGGCACATCGGGAAAAAGCTCTTTCAGGATGTTCGCATAAACAACCGATGCCCGGTCGGGGCGCATACCTGCTTTTCCGTCAGGCGTATAGGCATCGTTCGACCGGAGCCTTTTGTTGGCGGTATAATGATTGACCATGGAATCCATAGCGCCGGCTGACACGCCAAAAAACAAGCGGGGTTTGCCCAACTTCTTAAAATCGCGCAGGTCGTCTCGCCAGTTAGGTTGGGGTACGATGGCCACTTTAAGGCCTTCCCCCTCCAGTATTCGTCCGATTACAGCCGCGCCGAAAGACGGATGATCGATGTATGCATCACCCGAGAACAGCACGACATCCAATTCGTCCCATCCCCTGATTTCCACTTCTTTTTTTGTGGTGGGCAGCCAGTCGGTCAGCTTATAGTCTTTCACGCTTATTTCTTTTTTATCAATCGTATCAGCTCTCCAACCCACAATACCAGCGAAGTTGAAGCAATAATTATCAGCCAATCGCGCAGGTTCAGCGGTACGGTGCGGAAAACGCTTCCTCCAAACTCAACAATAAAGAGCTGACCAATCAGTATAACCAGCAGCACCGTAATAAATCCCGAACTCCCTTTCAGACCGCTGAATGCCGTTCTTTTTGTCTGGAAGGCTTTCGCATTGAACATGTTCCAGAACTGAAGCATGACGAAGAATGTAAAGAAAAACGAGAGCGAGTAAGTATGCCGTAGCGGCTCTTCTATATCCTCGAACAGCACATTCAGGCATTCGTTGTTCGAGAAGCCGGATAGCAGCGCCAGCAGAACAACAACAAACGAAATGCCGCTGAAGAGGATACCATTCCGCATGGAGGGCGTAATAATAAAATCTTTATTGTGCCGGGGCTTGTCTTTCATCACATTTTCGTCGGGTGGCAGCGAGGCCAGGGCCGCAGCGGCAAAGGTATCCATAATCAGGTTGACCCAAAGCATCTGTGGAACCGTCAGAGGCAGGTCGCTGCCAAAAATAGAACCGAGAAAAACAAGCGCCAAAGCCGCCACATTAATGGTCAGCTGAAAATACAGAAAGCGCTGGATATTTTTATACAGCGAACGTCCCCACATAACAGCCGTTGCAATGCTGTTGAACGAATCGTCGAGCAAGGTTATATCGCTGGCTTCCTTGGCAACAGCCGTTCCTGTGCCCATCGACAGGCCTACATTGGCATGATTCAGGGCGGGGGCGTCGTTTGTTCCGTCTCCGGTTACGGCTACAATGGCGCCGTTTTTTTGCAGCAACTCAACGAGGCGTTGCTTGTCGGTTGGCCTGGCGCGGCACATAATTTTTAAAGACATCACCCTCTCGAAAGCCTCCTTATCCGGCAGGGCGGCAAAATCGGAGCCTGTAATCATGTTTTCGTTGGTATCCGATTCTGTCCATATCCCAATTTGCCGACCAATTTCTCTGGCTGTTCCGGGGGTATCGCCGGTTACTATTTTCACATCAATGCCGGCATGGAGGCACTTCGCCACAGCTGCCGGAACATCCTCCCTGACAGGGTCGGAGATAGCTGCAACACCCAAAAATACCAGGTTATTCCCGGCAAGCTCCTCTATCATGGGGTCATCCTCCTGTTCGGCGATAACTTTATAGGCCAAGCCAAGCGTACGCATCGCCTGATTCTGATATGTTAACAGTTCGTGTTCTATTTTTTCTTTTTCGGCTGGAACAGGCGCCAAACCACCGGCGGTTAAAACGCCGACACACTTCGATAAAACAATCTCGGGAGCGCCCTTAACATACAGTATTTTCTTTCCCAAATTGGGAGAATCGACCAAGGTTGCCATGTATTTGCGTTCGGTGGAGAAGGTCAACTGGTCGATAATCTTCGCCTCTTCGCGCATGTTCAGGTAATTTACCCCCTTATTGTGCAACCAAAGCAGCAACGCGGCCTCTGTGGGGTTTCCAAGCGTTTTCACTTTGTCAGGATCCGAAAAATCGAGAAAAGCAGTCGAATTTATGCTGATGTTTTCTTTTATCAGATTGCTTGTTTCGTTGTCGTCCAATACTTGGTTTTCGATACCATAAAATGCCGTTTCGGATACCCGCATCTGGTTTTGTGTCAGCGTACCCGTCTTGTCGGTACAAATTACGGTGGTAGCGCCCATTGTTTCGCAGGCGTGCATTTTACGGACAAGGTTATTTGTTTTCAACATGCGGCGCATACTCAGCGCCAAGCTCAGGGTAACGCCCATCGGCAATCCTTCGGGAACGGCGACCACGATAAGCGTAACAGCCACCATAAAGTATTGCAATATCCGTCCGGCGCTCTCCAAATCTATCCACGAAGCCGAGGCTAAGGGATTTACGCCAAAAATAGAGCCAATACCCGCCAATACGGTAAAGGCCAAAATGCCTGAACCCAGCCACCTCAGCCAGCCGCCTTTTTCTACGCTTGAGGGCAATTCCTTTTTCTTACCGATAGCCTCCAGTCCATCATAGACAATTGGCAACCAGATTTTTATCAATGAAATAACTAAACCGGTAATAACAGCGCCAAGCAAACCCAATTGCCCCAGCGCATAAGAAACATTCCCGCCAAAAATATCCTTCAGGAACAGGACAGAGAACGTAAGTACGGCAAGAACAAGTCCCACCACACTTATAAACTTGGCCAAGCCATCCAGCTGCTCGTTCAGCGGGGTTATTTCACCCGTCATCTCAGCCGATTTTGTGGCCACTTTACCGTATTCGGTGGCATCCCCTACCTTCTCGACAACAAATGTGCCATGACCATCCACCACACTGGCGCCGCGCATGACCCGATTGGAAGGATAAGTGGCCTCATCATCAAAGTCGTCGGGATTGGTGGTTTTATCAATAACCGGTTCTCCGGTCAGGGACGATTCGTTGATTTGCAGCGAGATAGCCTCCAGCAGTTCACCATCGGCAGGAACCTCCTCGCCCGTTTCGAGCAAGACAATGTCGCCAACAACAATATCGCATTTCGGAACCTCAATCACATTCCCGTTGCGAATCACCTTCACCGAAATGCTGTCATTCACCTGATTAAGCACGTCGAACTTTTTGTTTGCGTCCATTTCAAACCAAAACGCCACGCCGGTAGCCAGAAAAATAGCGCAAAAAATGCCAATGGTTTCGGAATAATGCCCAACACCCGTCGAAATATGCTGAAAAACAGCAATTGCCAAGGACAGAAAGGCGGCAATAATCAAAATCCGGACAATAGGGTCTTCAAACTTTTCGAGAAGCATTTTCCACAACGACTCCTTGGCTGGAGGCGTTAAAATATTGGCGCCATACTTCTTACGGCTTTCAAGAACCTGCTCGTTGGTCAGGCCTGTTATGTGATTTTTAGTTTTCATCCAAGCGTTTACATTAATTTCGGCATCAAAGATAGAACGAATCTTTATGATTATAAAATATTAGTCTAATTATTCACATTGGCCTATTGGCACATTATTTTTGTATCTTTGCAAAAATAATAGGAGTTTTGTTCCATGCTCGGGAGATTGCGGGTCGGGGCCCGCAATGACAGCGACAGAAACAAACTTAGTCCCGCAGGGACGACACTTTATTAACCGTATGCTTCAGCTTACGGGTGAACAATTAGCCAAACCCAGAAAAAGCGCTCCCTCCCCTCTCCCGTTGGAGAGGGGCCGGGGGTGAGGTATGAATTCCACCCAAAATACTACATATTTTCACCTTCTTTCACAAAGTAGCTTGTTATATAATAAAAACCATATTACATTTAACGACTGTTTTGAATGCTTTCGTCATTAGGTTGGCGGATTCTTTACTCAATTTTGTAACTTGGTACGGATTTATAACCGGATTTTAATGGCTGATCTTACTGACAATTGTGTAATTTTTAACGACAGATTTTCTCCTGATTATTTGGCAGTTACAGCTATTTTATTAGAGAGAGAGAGAGAGAGAGAGAGACGCTCACTCTCGCGAAAGATAATAAATTTTTTCTTTTCACACAAACAACCTGATTTATTTTCTGAAAATATGTTACCGCCGATTTTTATCGGAGGCGCGTTTTCGTGCGCGTATTTTAACAAATATGGTGCATTTGGAACGCTAATTTCGCGGATTGCGCAGATTTTCGCAAATAAATTTATAATTCGTCCATTTTCTGTCATTGCGGGGCGCCATTCATCGGTTGCATCCGTAGGGGCGTATGGCATACGCCCAGCACACGACAATCCCAATCAATACAATAATATA